>CAZAHQ010000484.1:0-3623 GCA_964484415.1 uncultured Acidobacteriota bacterium
TGGCCCCTTGTGTGGTGTAGCTCAGGCTGGCATTGATGGTGTCGTTGTCGCGTTGGTCCTTTTGTGTGCCGTCGAACCATGAGTTGTTGTAGACCAAGAAGCTGCTCAGATCGAGTAACGGGGAGCGCTGTGTATCGACACCGCCCGCCTCGATCGCAACCTTCTTCTTGGTCGCACTGACATCGGCGAAGATCGAGCTGGAGAAGATCCCTTGATAGCTGACGGTGTAGAAATCGCGTGGATCCTTGCGCTGCGGTTCGAAAGCCAGCGATTCACCGGCCGGCAAGCCGATCAGCGGGCTGACGTCGGAGTCAAACGACAGATACGCTCCCTCCACGATGTGGTTGGGCGTGATGGCGCCGCGCAGTTTTCCTTGCAGACGCTTCTCCGAAAGATCGGATGTCGCCGAGTCACGATTTCCAGCCGTAACAGTGTTGGAGCTATCGAACTTTCGAGCGGCGCCAAACCACCACAGCTTGTCCTTCAAGATGTAGCCGCCGGCGGTGCCCGAGAACACTTTGGCCAGATCGTCGGCTTGCTCCTCACCGAATGGCGACGTGGAGTTCCACTTCTCGTTGGTCAACTCGGTGCGCACCGTCCCGGTGAAGTCGTTGCCACCGCGTTTGGTAACGGCGTTGAGCACGCCGCCTGCGAAACGACCATAGCGGGCCGACACGCCCGAGGTGAGTACCTCCACTTCATCGATCGCATCCTCGATGTAGACGGTGGGTGAATCACCGAAGAACGGGTCTGAGATCTCGGCCCCCTCCAGCAGCACGACCGTGTCGAAGGCGTTGGCCCCTGAGATCGACAGATCGCCGCCGTTCGGCCCCGGCGTGATGTTCGGTGCGTTGAACGCCACCGCTTCGATCGTGCGATTCGGAATCGGCAAGTTCTCGACCAGCTTGTCGTAGCTGAAGTTCTCGCCGTTGGCCGTCGTCGCAAGTTTGCTGGCGGTACCGAGCACCTCGATCTCGACCTTCGACTCCGCCATCAGCGCCACCGGTATGTCGAGCGTGCGGCCGAGCGGCAGCGTGAACGCGATCACCGCCTCCTGCTTTCCAGGCGCGTTGACGGAGAGGATGTACTGCCCAGGAGGCAGCAACGGCAGGGCGAAACGGCCGGCGGCATCGGCAGTCGTTTCGCGCGCCCCTTGAAGTGAGCCTCCTTCGATCTTGACGGTTGCGCCGGCGATCGGTTGGCCTGCTTCATCCTGCGCGACACCGGTCACACGTCCGGTAGTTCCCGATTGCCCAAAGGCAAGGGCGGCAACCAGCATCACTGCCAGCCCGATCCCCAGTCTGCGCATCATGTGCGTGTCCTCCAACCAGAAGCGCGAGACGCACCAACGGATGCAAACGGCGCGTAAAGGTGGTTTACACGCAGGCCGCAACGTCATCTCGACTCGATTCACGCACGTTGTTTGTGCAAGACGCGTGACAGCACTTCCTTATGCAGTGACGGTCAGCTAAGTGAGGCAAACTGTCGCTGTTGCTTTTCTGCAGCAGAATATTTTCAGGGGCTCGCTGTACAACGACACGGATCGGTTCAAAGAGTTGGATTTACACATTGATCCGAGAAACGTGATCGGCGGTGCGCGCGTGCTAGCCTTCCGCGTACAACTGCGGTGTGGAGTTCGCAATGAATCGCCCTGTCGTGTTGTTGATGCTTGCGTTGTTGAGTGCGTGTGGTACGGGACCCTCAGCTACTAAGGTCCCGGCCGACGCACCGTCGTTCGTTGTCAAAGAGGTCCACCGCACCGACCCCGCGTGTTCGCGACCCGCCGGCGAGTGCGCTCACATCGACCTGAGTTGGCCGCAGTTCGACGGCACCACACCCTCGAGTCAGGCGCTCAACAGCTGGAGCCTACGTTTTCTTGCGGTCGCGGAGCCAGGACAGGACACGACGCCAGAACCGGATGCCGTGGCCGAGACCTTGATCACCGAATACCTCGACTTCAAGCAACGGTTTCCGCAGTCCTCCCTGCCGTACATCGTCGATCGCGGCGTCACGGTGATCTACGCGAGCGACCGGATCGTCACGCTGAAGGGGCTGGATGCTTCGTACACGGGCGGGGCGCACGGCAACGAAACGGTCGCGCTGGCCAGCTTTGAGCGCAGCAGTGGAAAGCAGCTCACGGTGATCGAACTATTCGGCAACGAGTCCTCGCAAGCGTTGCTCGACCTCGTCGAGGCCGCCTTTCGACGGGCGCGCAACGTGCGGGCCGATCAATCGCTGGTCGACGCCGGCTTCGCCTTCGACAACGATCGTTTCCGCTTGCCCAGGGTCGTGGGACTGGGACACGACGGCGTGGAGTTTCACTTCAACCCCTACGAGATAGCGCCGTATTCGATGGGGCCAACGACATTCGTGGTTTCCTACGAACAGCTTCGCCCGCATCTCAGCCAAGAGTTCGTACCGTAGCCCGAAGCGTCAGACGTAATCTTCGAGTTGCGGTCGTGACACGCGCCAAGCACTCGCCACGCCCGCCTACAAGAGCTCCTGCAGCTCCGGGAACGCCGCACGATAGTCTTGACGCGCGCGCTGGATCACTTCATGCGCCTCGCCACGGCCATAGACGTCGGTGATCTCCGCGTGCGAGGCCGTTTGGTCGGGGTGCTGTTTGTACGTCAGGAAGTAGTGGCGCAGGCGGTCGATGAACGTCGACGGCACGTCGCCAATCTCGCATAGCGATCCAAACGCCGGGTCGCCACTCATTACCGCCACGATCTTGTCATCGGCCTCGCCACCGTCGATCATCCGCAGCCCGCCGATCGGCACCGCTTGCAGCAGCACGTTTCCGTGCAGCACCGAACGCTCGGCCAACACACAGATATCGAGCGGATCTCCATCGCCAACGATGCCGGACCGACCGGTGCGCTCCGAGCAGAGCGCGCCGATTCCCGCGCCGCAATAGGTTTGAGGGATCAGCCCATACAGCGTGGGGCTTTGGTTCGAGTACTTTTGCGGCCGATCGACCTTCAGTCGCCCCGAGGCCTTGTCCAACTCGTACTTCACCGTATCGACCGGTGTGATTTCGATGAAGGCAGTAACCCGCTGCGGTGCTTCGGCTCCGATGCTGATGCCATGCCAGGGATGCGCCGCGAACAGTTTGAAAAGCGCCTCGAGTGTCGGTGGTTTGCGCGAGTCGTTCATGCGCGCAGCATAGCGCAGCCGCTACAGCACCCGCTGCACCGCCCAAAACAGGCCAACCGCCGCAATCGCCAGCGAAGCCGGCACGGTGACCCGCGCGCGATACCACGGCTTCGACCCGGCCCACACTCCGACCCCGACGAAGGCCGTCAACAGCACGGTCAGTTGCCCGAACTCCACCCCCACGTTGAACGACAACAGCGCCGGCACGAACTGACCGCGCGGCAATCCCAGCTCGGTGAGCACGCCGGCAAATCCCAACCCATGCAGCAGCCCAAACGCGAATACCACCAGCACCCGCCAGGGGTGGAGCTTCTTGACCATCACATTTTCCATCGCGACAAACACGATCGAGAGCGCGATCGCCGGCTCGACGACTCTAGAGCTCAGCGACACCACACCAAACATCGACAGTGCCAGCGAGAGCGTATGGGCACACGTGAACGCCGTCACCTGAAACAACAGCGGCT
>CAZAHQ010000485.1:0-3612 GCA_964484415.1 uncultured Acidobacteriota bacterium
CGAACGAATTGTAGACACCGGGATCGGCAAATCTCGATTCCCCACGCTGGACCAGCCGGAGTTCTTCACACCGGCGGACGCAGACGCCCTGACGATCTCGCCTCGCAACAAGTACCTGGTCGGTAGTGATCGCGTCATCGGCCTGAGTGTCGGCCGCGATCAACGTGCCTACCCGTTGCGCGTACTGGTCTGGCACGAGGTGCTCAACGATGTTGTCGGTGGACTGCCGGTAGCGGTCACCTATAACGCACTCAGCGACACGGCGATCGTCTTCGATCGGCGGGTCGGCGTTGAAACGCTCGACTTCGGCGTCTCTGGTCTGCTCTACAACTCGACGCTCTTGGTGTACGACCGCCGCCTGTCATGGCGCGATGAGAGTCTGTGGAGTCCGTTGCAGGGGCGCGCCGTCTCAGGGATCGCCGCCTCGAGCAAGCAAACCCTGACGATCGTCCCGAGCACGGTCCTGCGTTGGCAGGAGTGGCGAACGCTCCATCCCGAGACCTCGGTGATCAAGCCGGCACCAGCGATGGAGGAGAAGTACCAGAGCGATCCGTACTCGATGTACTTCGGCTCCGACCTGCTGCGGTTTCCGGTCGACCCGATGCCGCCCGAAGGTTCGCGCAGCGTCAAGACTCCGCTGACGATCGTCCGCCGCCACGATGGCAGCCTCGTCGATTGCGACCAAGGCGACACAGCCTGCACCTCGCAGGGCGTGGCTATCGCGCAGACGCTGTGGTTTGCCTGGTACTCGGTGGGGCGTCCTGAGGCCCGGTCGCGTGAGTGAGCGGATCACGCCGACGAGCTGACGTCCGTGGAGCGCTACCGCAATTGCGGACCTAAGCCAGCGTGATCAATACCGCAAACAGCACCAGCCAGACAGCGTCGAGGAAGTGCCAGTACATCGCGATGTAGCCGACACCGGGGTGATAGCTACTCGAGTACAAACCACGCCGGGCGCGAAGCCAGATGTACGCCAGCGGGAGCAGACCGCCGATGACATGGGCGCCGTGCACCGCCGCCAACACCCACGTGAGTTTGTACGAAGCCTCGCGAGCTGGGTAGAGCGCGCTGATCACCGGTTGCCAGTTGTAGGCTTGCAGGATCAAGAAGAGCAGCCCCAGGATCAGCGTGACCGCCAATCCCATCCGCAGCGATGATTGATTCCCGCTGCGAACACCAGTCAGAGCCCAGTGCATGGTGCCGCTGGAGACCAGAAGCACCAACGTGCTGGCAAACAGTCCCAAGCCGGAGAATTGCGGCACACCGGGCGGTGGCCACTGCGGCGCGGCGAAACGGATCAGCAAGAAACCGACCACACTGGCGGCAAACAACATCGTCAGAGCGGCCAGAAAGATCCACATCGCCCAGATCCCCATGCCTGGTTTGGCTGGCAAAGACCGCTCGGCGTCATGGAAGAACCGGCTCATCGATGTCCCCTGAATGACAGAGGGCGCCGCTGCCGGCGCCCCCGGAGGCCCACGACTAGCCCTCAGTGTTTCTCAAGCTCGGCGGCCTGCGCTTGGTGCGCCGCATCGATCCTCGGCGAGTAACCCTTCACCACTTCTTCTTGATAGCTGCGGCCGTCGAGCAGCGCGAGGCCGATGAACAACATCACGAAGCAGGTGGAGACGATGAACACGAAGGCGTTCAGCGGAGCGTCCCACTTCAGATGCATGAAGAACAACGCAACCAGCGACGCTTTGGTGACGGCTACGGCGAGCGCGACCACGATGTTCAGCGGACCGAGATCGACCAGTGCAACCGCGTAGGTCAAGGCGGTGAGCACCATCAGCGCAGCGAAGATGCCGAGCAGCAAGCGCATCGAGGTGACGTGGACATGCAACTGCCCATAGTCGGCGGCGTGTGCGTGTGTGTCGTGAGCCATCGGTCGATCCTCAGGAGATCAGGTAGAGCAACGGGAACAGGAAGATCCAGATCAGATCGACCAAGTGCCAATAGATGCCGACGATCTCGACCGGCGTGAAATAGGTGGGCCCGTAGGCCCCCGCCAAGGAATTCTTGAACGCCCAGGCGAGCATCCCCATCCCCACCAACACGTGGATGCCGTGCAGCCCGGTCATCATGAAATAGATCCCGAAGAAGATCTGCACGTTGCGCGGTTCCGGACCGAGTTCGTGACCGGTCTCGTCGGCCGCTTCTGTTACGGTGGCAAGCCCTTCAGGACCGTCGGCTGGAACCAAGATCAATGGGCGATCGGGATTCTGAGATGGAGCCGCCACGACCGATGCTGCCGTGGAGGGTGTCGCCGTCGATGTGGTCCCGGCGCTGCCACCGTGTCCTTCGACCGCCTCGCGGAGCATGTAGTGAGTGCCTGGGAGCAGTGCGTCGTGGAACTTGTGGCTGTACTCGAAGTACTTCACGCACATGAAGCCGAGCCCGCCCAAGAACGTCAGCGCCAAAAGCACCGGGATCTGCTTTTTCAGACCGAGTTGCGCGGCACGTACCGCCATCGCCATAGTGAGCGAACTGGTGATCAGCACAACCGTGTTGATACCGCCGAGGCGCGCATCGAGAAACTTGTGTGCGTAGTGGAAGATCTCAGGGTGCAAGCCGCGATACACCGCGTAGGCGCAAAACAGTCCACCGAACATCAAGATCTCGGTGACCATGAAGAGCCAGACGCCGAACTTCGATGCCGCAAACTGCTGCGCCGGCGTATCGAAGTGGTGCTGCAGATGCGGATCGTGGCCGTGACCGCCGCTCATCGCCTCACGCCTCCTGCTTCTTGTAATAGCCGCCGGTAGCCTCGTCCCACTTCCAGTTCTCGTACCGGTACGGTTCATCCGCCTTCGGCACCTCGGCAAAGTTGTCGTGTGGCGGAGGCGATGGCGTGTGCCATTCGAGTGTGTTGCCGCCCCACGGGTTGGCCGGCGCCACGCGCCCGTTCTTCAGCGAGTGCAGCAGGTACCCCAGTGTGAGGAACAATCCGACCGCCATGATGTACGACCCGATCGAAGAGACCATGTGCAGCGTCTGGAACTCGGGAACGTAGTTGTAGTAGCGGCGCGGCATGCCCCGCTGGCCAAGGATGAACTGCGTGAAGAATGTCTGATTGAAACCCCAGAAAACGAACAGACAGCCGATCTTGCCGAGAGTCTCGTTGTACATCCGCCCCGTCATCTTGGGCCACCAGTAGTGCAATCCGCCGAGAAACGCGACCACCGTTCCGCCGACCATCACGTAGTGGAAGTGGGCGACGATGAAGTAGGTGTCGTGCAAGTGCACGTCGACGGCCAGCGTGGCGCAGTGCAAGCCGGTGAGTCCGCCGATCGTGAACAGGAACATGAATGACAAGGCGTACCACATCGGCGTGGCGTAGACGATGTTCCCTTTGTACATCGTGGCCAGCCAGTTGAAGATTTTCACGGCCGAGGGGATCGCGACACTGAAGGTCAAGGCGCTGAAGATCATGGTGACCAGCCGCGACTGACCCGAGACGAACATGTGATGGCCCCACACGATGAAACCGAACAGCGCGATCGCCACCGAGCTATAGCCGATGAAGCGGTAGCCGAAGATCGGTTTGCGCGAGAACGTGGGGATCAGTTCCGAGATGATCGCCATGCCCGGCAAGATCATGATGTAGACGGC
>CAZAHQ010000486.1:0-3599 GCA_964484415.1 uncultured Acidobacteriota bacterium
AGGAAGAGCGTCGCGCGTTCGCTGCCGATTCTCCCCAACGCTTCGGGAATGATCCAAGAACGTTCCGGCTCGATCCTTCCAAACAAGCGCGTCAGCGGTTCAACCGATCGCGCATCGGCGAGCTCTCCAAGCCGGCGCACCGCTAGATCGACCTCCAGCGGCGTTCCGCTCCCCAACAACTCGATCCACGGCCCGATCTCGTTGCCTCGTTCTGCAAGCAATCGAATCGCATCGGCCGCGGCGTGAAGTCGATGTTGAATCGTGGGCGCCGACATCTCCCCCGCCACGGTATCGAGCGACTGAGCCGCGCTCGCCGGCGCAAACAGCGGCAGTCGCGACAGCAGGTCATCGACATCGGGACTCACACCCTGATGGGCCGCAATCTCATCGCGCAACCGCCGCAAGATGCAGGGGACGGCACGCGGATCGCGCCGCTCCACCAAAGCGCGTGCCGCCGCCATACCGGGATCGTGCTCGCTGGCCTCGCCACAGACAGCCAACACGGCGTCTCGGGTGATTGCATCGGGTAGTTTCAACAGCGCTTCCGTGGCAATCGAACTCCACAACGGATGCGCCGACAGCGCCTCGTGTTGAAGCGGTGCCACCGCTACCTTGTCGCGCGTATTCCCCAGTGCTTGGATCACACGCGCGCGCTCGGGGTCGAGTGCCAGTTGCAGCGCCTCGCTCAGCGCCTGCGCCGCAACGGGACCGCCGATCAAACCGAGTGACCACACGGCATTGACCTTGGCCAGACTCGGTTGTCGCTGACGCACCATCGGTGTCAAGAGCGGGATCACCGCCGGATCGCGCAGCCAACCGGCCGCCTCCAACGCCGCCAACCGAACGTCCGGGTCGGTGTCGTTCAACGCGTTCTGCACGGTTGCGCGCGCGCGCACATCACCCAACCGGCCAATTGCGATCAATGCCGCGCGGCGATCGAGCGGATCCTCCTGCTTCGCCCACTGCGACAAAAACTCCAGCGACGATTCGCAGCCGAGCGTCGCGAGCGTGCTCAGCGCCGCGGCGCGGGCCTCGCGCGATCGAAACGGAATCTGCTCGCGCAGAACCGCCGCAGCCCGAGGGCCTTGCACGCCGGCGATGAAGTCGAGCGCGGTACCACCGACACCCGGTTCGAATGCGATCGTCGCGTGCGGACTTCGCAACGCAATCAAGAGCGCCGTCGGATCGCCCGCCAACGACAACGCGTACAGCGCATCCATCAACGGCTTGCCCGATTGTCGCTGCGCTTCCTTGCGAAGAATCCCGATCACGCGCTCATCGCCCGTAGCGCCCAGCAGATAGATCATCTCGGGCCAGGTGTCGCGCGATCGCCGCTCGAGTTCCGACAGCAGCAGCGGTATCGCAGGACTGCCGATCGCGACGATTTCCTCCAGCGCTTGCTCGCGTTCATCCCCGCCCTGCGCACCGCGTCGAAGCTGCTCGATCAACCCGGTGACGCGGCGCGCGAGGGCCGGCGAGGGGGGAGGGAAGACAGCCGGATCGGTGGCGGCAGGCGCACGAGGCGAACCTTGACCGTCGGCCTGCGAGTAAGACGGCAGACAAGCGACGGAGCCGATGAGACATAGAGCCAACGTCCGTGCGAAGGCATTCATGAGCGCCGAGGGAAAGTAACAGAGCGGTTCAGACCCCGCAAACCTTTGCCGGCGGCCTGAATTCCTGGTCGAGAACCGAAGAATCTCGAGCTTCCGAGCAAATCAGCTTTGCCTGCCATTGGCTTTCGCCGGTTGTTTGCTAAACTCCCCACGAACCTCGGATCGGGAGGCCCACAAGGCGCTCACACGACGGCAAAAACAGATCTTCGACTACATCCACGAGTTCATCGGGCAGCGAGGCTACTCACCCAGCCTCGAAGAGATCGGCCGCAACTTCGGCCTGTCCTCGGTGGCCACGGTCCACAAACACGTCACAAACCTCGTCCGCAAAGGACTGCTTCGCCGTACATGGAATCAGAACCGCTCGCTGGAGGTGGTGAAGGACGACGACGCCCCGCGCGCCGTGGAGTTGCCGCTGATGGGCCGCATCCACGCGGGGAGGCCTCACGAGGCTGTCGAGGATCACGAAGCGATCACCGTTCCGTCCTGGTTGGTTGGCGCCGGTCGCACCTATGCGCTGCGGGTTGAAGGCGACTCGATGATCGAAGAGCAAATTCGCGATGGCGATTACGTGGTCATCGAAGAGCGTCGCAACGCCGACAACGGACAGATCGTCGTGGCAATGATTCACGGCGACGAGGCCACCCTCAAAAAGTTCTATCGCGATGGCGGCACGGTTCGCTTGCAACCGGCCAATCGCAAGTACGAACCGATTCTGGTACCCGCCGATCGCGTCGAAATCCGAGGGGTCGTGCGGGGTGTGTTGCGCAAGTGCTAAGCGGACGTCGCGCCGCGTCGTTATTGCGTCGCGCCGTCACTCCAACGCCGGCGCGGCTCCACGTCGCGCCGGCTGAAAGCTCACATCGCCGCGCTGTCGAAGCGGTCGTTGCTTCAGCGCCCGTCACGCACGCGCATGTCGGTGCCTACTTCAACGAAGCGCTGCGCCATGGTGCCGGATTGTGGGTCCTGCTCGACGGCGCGCTCGTGGTTGGCGCCATCCAACGCTTGCGCGGCGTGAGTTGGGCGATCGCTCCCGAAGTGGCCGAGTCGGCGGCAACGGTCGCAGCGCTCGCCGATTTCGTGGCGCGCTGGTCGGCCGTGCAAGAAATTGTGTTTGGGCCGCAAGCGCAGTTGCAGCGTGTGCTTTCCGACGCGGCGCCGCGCGGCCTGGCCACGATGGAGCTGCGACAACAGGTGATGCTGCGCTGTGACACCCCGCTGCTCCCTGCGCTGGATAGTCAATCGGTCACGCTGCGCGCCGCAGAGCCGCGCGATCTTGCGTGGTTGCTGCGAGCGCACGCCGCGATGTGCCGCGAGGACCTGGGCGTCGATCAAGTGGCCCGTAACCCAGAAGGGTACCGGCGGCACTTCCACGAGTTAATCCAGCGCAATCTGTGTTTCGTTGGCGAGTCGAACGGCCGTCCGGTGTTCAAGGCCGAGGCGCCAGTGGTAAGCGATCAGGCCTGGATGTTCGAGGGTGTGTACACCGAAACCGCCTCACGCGGCCGTGGGATCGCCACCCGCGCAATGGCCGAGCTCACCATTCAAGCCGCCGGCCGCGGCTTCGTGCCGTGCTTGTATGTGCATCGACGCAATACCGGCGCGCTGCACGTCTACAACCGCATCGGATATCGCGAGGTCACACCGTGGACCACCGCCCTGGTCTCGCGCGACGCGCCCAGTCCTGGCGGGCCGTTGATGTGGTAGCCTCGCCGCTGCTTCAGCAAACGCTCGTCGCTAGTAACTCCGCGAATCGTTGCGAAGAAAGGCCTTGGTCGTGAACAAGTTCACCGTTGCGCAGGTGTTGACGTGGTCGTTGGGGTTTGTTGCGTTTTGGGCGGCTGCGGTCATCACGCACGCGTTGTGGCGTGCCTCCAACCGCAAGTTCGATCCACTCCCGGCCGAGGAGCCGCACCCGCATCATCACGATCACGATGATCGCGGCAACGATCACGTCGCCAGCCCGGCCACGCACGGGCACTCACA
>CAZAHQ010000487.1:0-3588 GCA_964484415.1 uncultured Acidobacteriota bacterium
CCGATCAACGCGTGCGGCAGACGTGCCACGATGCCGGCGAAGATGATCAGCGAGATGCCGTTGCCGATGCCGCGCTCCGTGATCTGCTCACCCAACCACATTACGAATGCTGTTCCGCAGGTCAGCGTGATGATCGTGGTGAAGTAGAAGCCGAACCCGGGATTGATCACGATGGGGTCGGGACTGGCGGGCAGTCGCTGCGCCCAAACACAGATCCCGAACGCCTGGACCGCGGCCAAAATTACCGTGCCATAGCGGGTCCACTGGATGATCTTGCGGCGGCCGGTCTCGCCTTCCTTCTGCAGTCGCTCGAGGTACGGCCAGATCACGACGAGCAACTGCAAGATGACCGACGAGCTGATGTACGGCACGATCCCCAACGCGAAGATCGTCAGGTTGGTGAAATTGCCGCCGGTGAACAGATCGACCAGCCCGAACAGCGACTGGTTTCCGGTGGAGAAGAAATTCCGCAGGGCGGCGAGGTTGATTCCGGGGATCGGAATGAAGGCGCCGATCCGATAAACCGCCAACAGTCCGAGCATGAACAACACTCGGGTCCGCAGGTCGGGAATGCGAAACATGTTCTGCAGTTTATCGATCATGAGCGCGGGACCTCGTCACTCGCCGAGCAGAGAGACTCGGCCACCGGCAGCCTCGATCTTCTTGCGCGCGCCTTCACTGATCAGGTGCAACTTGACCGTGAGCGCCACGCTCACATCGCCATGGCCGAGCAGCTTCACGCATTGAGACTTGGCGCGTCGCAGCAACCCGCGTTCGACCAGCAACTCGGGGGTCACCTCGGTGCCGGCCGCCAGACCATTGAGCTTGGAGAGGTTCAACTCGGTCACCTCGGTCCGAAAGATGTTGGTGAACCCGCGCTTCGGCATGCGACGCACCAACGGCATTTGACCGCCTTCGAAACCCCAGCGATGCGAGTATCCAGAGCGCGACTTTTGTCCGTTCTCGCCGCGTCCAGCGAACTTGCCCATGCCCGAGCCCGGCCCGCGACCGACACGCTTGGGTGAGTGCGTGGATCCTGGAGCCGGTCCGATGTCGTGCAGCCTTGCCATTGTTGCCTCCACCGTTGGTTGAGGATTGGCACACCGTTCTTGCGATCAACCGGTGCGGAAACCCCCGTGAGCCTATTTCTCGACGATTCGTACCAGGTGAGGAATGGTGTTCACCATGCCGCGAATCGCAGGATTGTCAGGTTGTTCGACCACGCGGTTGATCCGTCCCAAGCCAAGCGCCTTCAGCACGCGTTTGTGCGTGAACGGAGTGCAAATACCGCTTCGATACTGCTGGATCTTGATCGTCTTGGCGGCGCTCACGCGTCACCTCCAGATACTGCCGGGGCCTCGGCCAAACGCGCGCGCGAGGCGACCTGAGCAGCACTCGGGTCGATCTGCTCCACCGACACGCCGCGCAGCCGGGCCACGTCGCGAATGTCCTTCAACTGCAACAAACCGTCGAAAGCGGCGCGCACGATGTTGTGCGGGTTTTGCGTTCCAATGCACTTCGTGAGCACGTCTTGCACGCCGAGTGATTCGAGAATCGCGCGCACCACGCCGCCAGCGATGACGCCCGTACCAGGTGACGCGGGGCGCAGCAGCACCTTGGCGGCGCCATGCGTGCCAATCACCATGTGCGGAATGGTGGTGCCCTTGAGCGGCACCTTGATCATTTGCCGTTTGGCGTGGTCGACACCCTTGGAAATCGCGCTCGGTACTTCCTTGGCCTTACCGCTGCCATAGCCAACGCGCCCCTTACCATCGCCGACCACTACCAGCGCCGCGAAGGAGAAGTTCTTACCGCCCTTCACTACCTTCGTAACGCGATTGATGAAAACGACCTGATCGCGAAGGTCTGAACCTTCGCGATCGCGATCGCGGTCACGGTCTCGCCCTTGTCCTTGTCCCTGAGCCACGCTACCTCCTCAACTGCTCAGAACTGCAGACCGGCTTCACGCGCCGCGTCCGCCAATGCTTTGATTCGACCGTGGTATCTGAATCCTCCGCGATCGAACACCGCGGCGGTGACGCCCTTCGCCAACAGCCGGGTTGCGATCGCCGCACCGACGATCTTCGCGGCATCCACGTTTCCACCGCTCGACAATTTCGCGCGGCACTCGGCATCGAGTGACGATGCCGCAGCGAGAGTGTTGCCGTTGGCATCGTCGATGGCTTGCACGTAGGTGTGGTTGAGGCTCCGGAAAACAGACAGACGCGGGCGCTCAGACGTACCCGACACGCGGCCGCGGATGCGGTGGCGCGTCTTGATGCGAGACTGTTTGCGGTCCAATCGGCTGTACATCGTCGTGATTCCTTATTTACCGGCGGCCTTACCGGGCTTGATCAAGATGTGCTCGCCACGGTAGCGGATCCCTTTGCCCTTGTAGTTATCGGGCGGGCGCAGTGCGCGCAGATCGGCACAGGTCTGGCCGAGCAGCTGCTTGTCGATGCTGTTCAGCACGACCACCGTGTTCTTCTCTTCAACCCGGGCTGTCACACCCTGCGGCAGGTGAAACTCAATCGGATGGCTATACCCCAGCGCGAGCTTCAACCCGGTGCCGGCCGCCTCGGCACGATACCCGGTGCCGACGATTTCCAGCACACGCTCGTAGCCGTGGCTAACGCCATGCACCGCGTTGGCGAGCAGCGCACGCGTCAACCCGTGCAGTGCACGTTGCGAGCCGCTGTTATCGCGACGCGAGAGCTTCGCAGTGCCTTCTTCCAGGGCCACGTCGATGCCATGGGCAACCGGGACCTTGAGCGTCCCTTTCGGTCCCTTTACATCGGCTTGACCGCCGGCAACGGTGAGCGTCACGCCCTTCGGCAGCGGCAATGGCTTGAGTCCAATACGCGACATCGTGGCCTCCTCACCACACCTGGCAGATCAGCTCGCCGCCGACGCCGAGTCGACGGGCAGAGCGCCCCTCGAGGATGCCGCGCGAGGTCGAGAGGATCGCAATCCCCAAGCCACCGAGCACCTCGGGGATCTCCCCCGACCCGACGTATACGCGCAGTCCCGGTTTGCTCACACGCTGCACACCGTTGATCACGCGCTCGCCTTGCGAACCGTACTTCAAGCTCAGTTTGAGGACGCCCTGCTGGCCGTCATCTTCATGAGCGAAGTCATTGATGAATCCCTGTTCCTTCAAGATGCGGCTGATATCACGCTTCACACGAGAGGACGGCAATACGACAGTCTCGTGCCCTGCCGCGATGGCGTTGCGCACCCGCGTGAGCATGTCCGCGATCGGATCGGTCATCGACATCTTCGATCCACTCCTTTACCAGCTGGCCTTGCGCACGCCGGGAATTTGGCCCTCGAGGGCGAGGAGCCGAAAACAGATGCGGCACAGCTCGAAACGGCGCATGTATGCGCGAGGGCGGCCGCACCGGCGGCACCGATTTTTGGTTCGAACGGCGAACTTCAGCGTTCTGTGCGTCTTGGCCATCTTGGCGGCAGTCGCCATGGTTACCTCTCCTCGCGTCAGCGCGTGAACGGCATGCCGAGCTTGGTCAACAGCTCGCGCGCCTCGGGATCGGTTTTGGCCGAGGTGACGATGGTGATGTTCATACCGAT
>CAZAHQ010000488.1:0-3577 GCA_964484415.1 uncultured Acidobacteriota bacterium
CTTCCGCGATGGTGCCGAGCGCAGACAGCGCGACGAGTTCTACGACGTGATGTTCGTTCGCGACCATGACGAGCCGTTGGGACTGCGTGCGGTCCGCTTCCAACCCGACGACAAGAGTGAATCATCCAACGCCGGACCCAAAGGGATGCCGGAGCCGATGTTGTGGTGGGCGATCTTGGCCGAGCCGCGCCGCCGCACGCTGGGATTCCAGGTCACGCGTCGATCCGTCGATGAGAGCGTCATCGAATGGCAATCGGCTCAGTCGCCGCTCGACCTGTCGCGGCACGATGCCTGGTCCGGAAGGGTGGTCTGGGACATGACCCACGACTTCCCATCGCTGATCACCGCCGAACCCAACTTCCAACTGCGCACGATCGACGCGCGACGGATGCGCCGCCAGACGTCGTTCAAGATCAAGCTGTTTGGTTGGGTGATCTCCACCGCCAAGCGCGCCTTGGTCGGGCGGATGACCGTGATCTACGACCTTCAATTCGAGGGGCAGAGACTTCCGCGCCGCGCCGAACTGACGATCCGCGAACGAGTCGGCGCCACCGACGACGACGAGAACCTCCGCGAGTCGACGGTGGTCGAGTACTCGGAATGCCATCGGTTCGCGACCGACACCGATCAGAAGTACGAGCGGCCGGTGGACGAAGCTCGCTAAGTCCGCACCGACATCAAAACGCGCAAGTGCTACGCCTCGCGCAGCGCCGCAGTCACCGGCAACCGTGCCGCACGGATCGCAGGGAACAGTCCTCCTACCAACCCCAGCGCCAGCGCAAAGAAAATCCCCAGAGCCATCAACTCCGGCGTGACATCAAAAGCGAACGTCACTTGGCTGAAGGTGTCGAAGTTCATCGTCGAGGTGCTGTAGCCGTCGAAGAACGCCCAGGCACCGAGGGCGCCGATCAGGCCGCCGATCGCGGCGAGGAGCATCGACTCGGCCAGCACGGAGACCACGACCGGCACGGCGCCGAAGCCGATCGCACGCAGCGTTGCCACCTCGCGCGTCCGCGCGGCGACCGCCGAGTACATCGTGTTCAACGCGCCAAACACAGCACCGATTCCCATCAGGATCGCGAGCAGAAAGCCAAGCCGGCGGATGATCGCCTGCAACGTCCGGCCCTGGTTGGCGAAGTACTCGCTCTCGCGCATCACCTGCACATCAAGGCGCGGGTCGGTGGTGAGCGCGTTCTTGAACGCATCGAACGAGTCCACAGACTCCAGCCGCACCAACACGGTCTGAAACGAGTTGCCGCGGCGATAGGCCGGTTGCAGCACGCGCGCATCGGTCCAGAGTTCGGACTCCCAAAGCGCGCCGCCGGCCGAGAAGCTGCCGGCCACGGTCCATTCGTTTTGGCCCCACTTCAGCTTCGAGCCGACCTCCAAACCGCGAAACTGCTTCAGCGCCCCTTCGCCGACCAACACTTCGTTCTTACCCCACTCGAACTTGCGGCCCGCGGTGATCTTGACTTCGGGGCGTGCCGCAAACGCAGCCGGTTGAATGCCGCGCAATGGCACGTTGGCCGGCGTTCCGGTGGTGCGCTTCGGCACGTCGACCACCACGAATAGTTCTGCCGACGAAAGCGGCGTCGAGGTGGTAGAGCCATCGACGCTGCCACGCGCCACGCCCGGAGCTTGCGCAATGATCTCGACCGAATCGCCGAGCATCACGCTCATCATTTCGCTGTCGCTCCCGGCGCGCATCACCAGCGCATTCTGCGGCGATCCAGCACTGATCAGTGCGCGGCGGAATCCTTCGGCGATCGAGAGCACCGCCACCAGTACCACGACCACGCCGGCGATGCCGAACACCGTCGCTAACGACGCACCGCGCCGCTGAACGATGGTCCGCAACGCTGTCACGGTAACGGCCCCGATTTGGGTGACCGAGTTGGTGAGTGACATGGCTCAGCCCCTCCGTAGTGCATCGACGATGCGCAGCCGCCTGGCCTGCAACGCAGGCAAGATGCCGGCAACGAGGCCGAGCACCAACACCAGCACGATACCGATCACGACGTCGCGCTCGGGGAAATAGAAGACGGGAAGAAAGCCGCCTGTCGGGTCGCCGCCGGAAACCATCAACGCACCCAGCCCCAGGCCGATGTAGCCGCCGACAGCCGCTACCAAGCACGACTCGGCCAACACCAACGCCAGCACGCGGCCATCGGAAAAGCCGACCGTCTTCAGCACCGCGAGTTCCGCCGTTCGCTCCCGCACCGACTGCGCCATCGTGTTGCCGGCGACGAGCAGCAATGTGAAGAACACGGCGGCAAGGATCAGTTGAATGATCATGCCGATATCGCCAATCTGATCGGCGAAGCTCTGAGCCAACGCTTTCTCGGTAACGGTCTTGGTTTCAGCGGAGGAGTTTTCGAAGATCACATCGATCTTCTTGCCGACCTCTCCCGACATCTTCGGATCGGCAATTCGGACCACATACCAACCGACGATCCCCTGTCCAAACTGCCGCGCTTCATCGAAGTAATCGTAGTGAAACAGAAACTGCGTGGTGTCGACTCCCTTGCCGCCGTCGTAGATGCCGCGCAGATTGAACTCCCACAAGGCCGAGCCGTCCTTCTTGCGCCAGATCGTGCCTTGAATCGGGATCCGATCTCCGATCTTCCAGCCGTAACGAGCCGCCGTGGTCTTTCCCACCAACACCCCTTCGCGATCCTCGATCCAGGCTCGTCGTTGATCGTCGGGTACCTTGAACTCGGGGTACATCACCAACATCGACTCAGGGTCGACCGGTGATTGGAGGACGCCTTGGAAACCTTGGTTCGGATTCTGATAGATCCCCCCGAACCAAGACATGTGCGTCACCGCCACCACTCCCGGCACGTTCTTGATCTGAGCCAGGTAACTGAACGGAAGCGGCTGGATGATCGAGGTCTTGTGCGTGGTGAACAATCGGTCGGCGCCCGCGACATCGACACCGGCGCGAAACGCCACCTTGACCGCGGCGAGAAAGCCGAATAGCAAGAACGCAATCAAGATCGATAGCAGGGTAAACGCGGTTCGTGTCTTGTGACGCCACAGGTTGCTCCACAGCAGGTGGAAGAACTTCATGCGGCCGTCCCCGCCAATACACCCTTGTCCAGGTGCACCGTGCGCGTCGCACGCTCGGCAGCGTGCGGGTCGTGCGTCACCATGATGATCGTCTTGCCCTGCTGGCGATTGAGCGCCTGCAGCAGGTCGAGGATTTCATCGCCCGACTTGCGATCCAGATCGCCGGTCGGTTCGTCGCAGAGCAAGAGCGTCGGGTCGGTGACGATCGCGCGCGCGATCCCCACACGTTGTTCCTGCCCACCGGACAGCTGACGGGGCAGATGCTTGGCGCGATCGGACAGGCCAACCAGCGACAGTGCAATCTCGACCTGCTGCTTGCGGCGCGCGCGGGCCAGATTGGTAAGCAGAAGCGGCAGCTCGACATTGCGTTCGGCGTTCAGGCCGGGCAGCAAGTTGTACATCTGGAACACGAACCCGATGTGCCGCGCGCGCCAGGCGGTGAGCGCACCGCCGGAGAGCTTGTCGATCCGCTCGTTGCCGACACGAATCGACCCCCCGGTGGGGC
>CAZAHQ010000489.1:0-3576 GCA_964484415.1 uncultured Acidobacteriota bacterium
GTCGTCCGGCGCAGGCGCTCCCTACGGCCCCCGGGGGATTGTTTTCCCCTTGATTTGCCCTGGCGTCCCCTTCATCCATCAGTCAGAATCGATGGAGGACAGGAACCGTCTACCCATCTTGCCCGGTTCGGACGCGATAGCGGGGAAACACGGCCATGTCGTTGTTCGGCAAAATCCTTGCATTGTTGAACCTGTTCGGTGCCGTCGCCTTGTTCACCTTGGCGTAGTTGATTTCAGGGAAGATCAATTGGTCTTTCACACCCAGCGTGTAGTTACCGCGACCATCGAACGCACGGCCCGACACACCGCGGAAGTCGCGCACGCGAGGCAGCGCGAGATTCACCAGGCGATCGAGAAACTCCCACATCCGCGGCCCGCGTAACGTCACGGCCACGCCGATCGGAACACCTTCTCGCAGTTTGAAGTTGGCGATCGCCTTGCGCGCCTTGCGGACGGTCGGCTTTTGCCCGGTGATCTCGGTGAGCTCTGCGACAGCCTCTTCGAGCAGCTTCGGTTCGCGAGAGGCCTCACCGACGCCCATGTTGACGACCACCTTGTGCAGGCGAGGTACCGCCATCACGTTGCCGTAGCCGAAATGCGACATGAGCGCTGGCACGACTTCGTCGTGGTAGTGCTTCCGAAGTCTTGGAATGTACGTCATCGTCTACCTCAGCTATCCAGCTCAGTGCCGGAACGGCGCGCAATACGCACCTTCTTCTTGGAACCATCAGCTGCAACCACGAACTTGTGGCCGACGCGTGTCGGCTTTCCGCCTTGAGGATCGACCGGCATCAGCTTGGCGGTGTAGATCGGGGCCTCGCGATGCGCGATCCCCGCCTGCTGCCCCTTCGCCGGGTTGGCTTTCGTGTGACGCTTGATGATGTTCACGCCCTCCACGATCGCCTTGCTCTTGGCTGGATCGACGAGCAGCACCTTTCCGCGCTTGCCCTTGTCCTTACCGCTGATGACCTCTACGAGGTCGCCCTTACGGATGTGCATCGCTACCTCACAGCACTTCCGGAGCCAGGGAGAGAATCTTCCTGAACCCCTCGGAATATTTCTCACTGTCACGCAACTCGCGTGCAACAGGTCCGAAGACGCGAGTACCGATCGGGTTGCCATCGTTGTTGATCAGTACCGCCGCGTTCTCGTCGAACGTGATGTACGTCCCATCCTTGCGGCGCTGTTCGTTACGCACGCGGACGATCACGCATTTCACGACGGCACCCTTCTTCACGTTGCTGTCGGTGTTGGCGTCTTGAACCGATGCCGTCACCACATCACCCAGGTGGGCGTAGCTGCCGGCATTGCCGCCAAGCAGACCGATCAAGCGCAGGCGCTTGGCACCGGAGTTGTCGGCGACGGTCAAGATCGTGCGCATCTGAAGCATCAGGTCAGCCCTCCGTGTTCGGCGCCGGAGCGGTGAGCCGCGCCTCGGCGCGCTCCACGACCCGAGCGACGCGCCAGCGCTTACGCGCCGACAGCGGCCGGCACTCGACGACCTCGATCGTGTCGCCGAGATTGCAGATTTCGAGCTCGTCGTGCGCCATGAACTTCTTGCTGCGACGAACGAAGCGCTTGTAGACCGGGTGAGCCACCATTCGCTCGACGCGGATCGTCACCGACTTGGAGCCGGGCTTGCTGACGACCAAGCCGATCTTGCGCTGACCGACGCTGCGTCCCGATGTCGTTCCTGATACGGCGTTCATTACTTTGCCCCCTTGGCAGCCTGCAGCAAGCGCTGCTTGAGGATCGTCTCGACGCGAGCGATATCGCGCCGTGTTTCGCGCAGCTTGTGCGGCTTCTCCAACTGGCCGGTGGCCTTTTGGAGGCGCAAGTTGAACAGCGAGCGTTTCAAGTCTTCCGCTTCGCGGGCCAACTCGGCGTCGTTCATGTCGCGCAGCTTCTGCGGTTTCAGCATCTGAATTTCCTCTCCGGCCCGATTACAGCCCGAGCTCGCGCCGGACGAACTTGGTTTGAATCGGCAACTTGCTGGCGGCGAGCCGGAACGCCGCGGTCGCCGTTTCTAGATCGACCCCTTCCATCTCGAACAGGATCTTTCCGGGTTTGACCACCGCGACGAAATGCTCCGGGGCCGCCTTACCGGATCCCATGCGGGTCTCAGCCGGCTTTTTGGTGACCGCCTTGTCGGGGAACAGGCGGATCCAGACGCGGCCGCCGCGTTTGATCGAACGGGTCATGGCAATACGCGCCGCTTCGATCTGGCGTGCCGTGATCCAGCCGCACTCCATCGCCTTCAATCCGAAGTCGCCGAAGGTAATCGTCGCTCCGCGCGTCGCGACGCCGGTCATGCGACCACGTGAAGGCTTGCGCCACTTTTGCTTTTTCGGTTGAAGCATCGTCAGTCCCTTCCGTTATCTCTGCCGGCCTTCGCGCGGGACGACCTCGGTCTGTTCGCCTTTGTAGATCCAGCACTTCACGCCGATGACGCCGTACGTGGTGCGTGCCTCGGCAAAGCCGTAATCGATGTCGGAGCGCAGCGTATGCAGCGGCAGCCGGCCGCTGAGATACCACTCCGAGCGCGCGATCTCGTGACCACCCAAGCGCCCTGAGCAGCGCACCTTGATTCCCTTGGCGCCGAACCGCTGCGCCGACTCGACACCCTTGCGCATCGCCCGGCGAAACGCGATGCGGCGTTCCAACTGCGCCGCGATCCCCTCAGCCACCAGTTGCGCATCGAGCTCGGGCTTGTCGACCTCGAGAATGTTGATGAACACCTCTCGGCCTGTCCGTTTCTTGAGGTCTTCGCGCAGTTTGTCGACCTCTGTCCCCTTGCGACCGATGATGATTCCCGGCCGCGCGGTGAACAGGTTGATCTTCAACTTCTGGTCTCCGGCCCGCTCGATTTCCACCGACGCAACCCCTGCGTGGTGGAGCTTCTTCTTCAACTCCTCACGAAGCTCCAGATCCTCGTGCAAGAAGTCTGCATAGCGGCGGCGCTCGAACCAGCGGCTCTTCCAAGTGCGGTTGAAGCCGAGGCGGAAGCCGTAAGGGTGGACTTTCTGGCCCATTCTTTCCTCGCTGCCTTCGGCCGGCTCGCGTCAAACGCGCCCCGCACCGACAGGCCCATCGTTATCAGGCGCGGCGCGCGCCGCGTAAATCCAACTGCACGGTGATATGGCTGGAGCGGTGCAAGACGCGGAAGAAGCGCCCCATCGTGCCGGCTCGACCCCGCTTCTCGGTGGGCCCCTCATCGACCCAGACAGCCTTCACGAAGAGCCGATCGACATCGATGCGCTCCTCGCGGTTCTGCGCATTGGCGATGGCAGAACTCAGCAACTTCTCGACATCTTTCGAGACCCGCTTGGTCGACGTCTTCAAGATGCCCAGCGCTTCGCCGACGTCGCGGCCGCGGATTTGATCCACGACCAAGCGCGCCTTTTGAGCGCTTGTCTTGGTGTAGCGGAGGGTCGCATGGGAAACCATCGTCTTTGCCTCTCAGCCAGGGTCGGCGACGCGTCGCTCTCGTCGTCCCGGCAGACGCTCCTCTGCATCGGCAGTGAGCGCGTATCTCGTTTCGTCCTGCTACTTCGCCTTCTTGTCCTTGGCTGCGCC
>CAZAHQ010000490.1:0-3570 GCA_964484415.1 uncultured Acidobacteriota bacterium
ACGCGACGTCAAACGCGGCGATGTCGGGGTGGAGTTGACCTCGAAGGAATTCGCGTTGTTGGAATACCTGGTGCGCAACGTCGGCCGCGTGGTGACGCGCTCGATGATTCTGGATCATGTCTGGAACATGCGCTTTGCCCCACTCACCAATGTGGTCGATGTGCACATGCACCGCCTGCGCACCAAGGTCGACGGTGACTTTGCGCGCAAGTTGATTCACACGGTGCGTGGGGCCGGGTATGTCATCGAAGCGCGATAAGGGCCCGTCGGCCGCGTGGCGATTCTCGATTCCGACAACCGTGGCGTTCGCCGCCGGCACCGGGCTCGCTTTCTTGGTGGCGTACCTTTCGGAGGCGTCGTCGATTCGGCAGCGCTCCGATCTGTGGTTGATGGGCGAAACGCAGACGCTGGCTGAGGTGGTGGAAACAGCGGGACCTGGCGGCCTGCAAGGTACCGTCGTGAAAGAGATCGCCGAGTTGGCTCGCCGCGAGGTGACGGCCGCCAACGGTGGGATCGATGCGGATGGCAAGCTCAGGAGCGGCAATCAACCGGTGTTCTTCTTGACGCTGACCCCGAACGGCGATCTCGGGATGTGGGTCGGCCCGGGAAAGAGCGATGCGCTGGTGTCGACACTGCGCGCGTTGCCGCGTCGATCGGGCGAACCGTTCTCGCTGCCGGTGCCGGGTTGGCAGGACAACTTCCGCGTGAGCACGCATACGTTGGCCGGCGGGCAGCGCGTGTTCTTGGGGCTGATCGATCGTCAGGCGCAGCGGATGTTGCAGTCCACGGCATTCACGTTCTTCTGGCTCTGGGCCGGCATGCTGGTGTTCGGGCTGGTGGTGGCGTGGGTCGCGGCGCGTCGTATCTTGCAGCGCGTCGATGCGGTGACCGAGAACGTGTCGGGGTTGGGCACCGACGATCTCGCGCGGCGCGTGCCGGAGGACGTGCAGGAGCGCGACGAGATCGGGCGCTTGATTGCGACCTTCAATCAGATGTTGTCGCGGATCGAGTCGGGAGTGCAGTCGATTCGCACGCTGTCCGATGCGCTGGCGCACGACCTGAAGAGTCCGCTCACCGCGATTCGTGGCAATCTCGAGCTGGCGATGTCGACACAAGATAGCGAGGAATCGCGCGACACGATCAGCCGCTCGATCGATGACGTCGATCGATTGTTGCGCAACCTGGAGGCCTCGCTCGACGTGACCGAGGCCGAAGCCGGGGCGCTACGGTTGACTCTCGCGCCGGTCGACCTGCGCGAATTTGTCGAGCAACTGGTCGATCTGTATCGGCCGAGTGCCGAAGAACACGGGTTGACGATGATGGTGCGCGGAGAAGGAGATGCGCGGCTCGATGTCGACGTCAACCTCGTGGGACGCGCGCTGAGCAATCTATTCGACAACGCGCTCTCTCACCTTCACCCGGGCCGCAGCGTCATGCTCAACGTCGTCGGTCGCGACCAATCTGTCGCAGTGATCTACGAGGACAACGGCCCCGGTTTCCCGCCCGAAGTAAAAGACCGTGCCTTCCAGCGTTTCGTGAAAGGCCCCAGCTCCCGCGGTCACGGCCTCGGCCTCGCCGTCGTGCACGCCGCCGCCCACGCCCACGGCGGCCACGCCCACCTCGGCATCAACCCAACCGGCGGCGCCCAAATCGAACTCCACTTCCCCCGTCACCCCCTGACAATTCGGGGACGGTTTACCTAAAGCGGTGTTAGTCGCGGGTCGTGGGTATCGCCATGTTCGGGGTTTCAATCCGGTCGTGGTGCTGACGAGACGTGGGACTAACTCTGCTTTAGGTAGACCGTCCCCGATTTGTGGTTGGGCGTTGGGTTGGCGAGGTGCTCGACTCGAATCACCACCAACTCTGGAGGGCAGAGAAAGCGCAAGCGAGGGGCGCGGCCACGTTCCATTCCGAGTCCGCGCGACACGATCAACGGCGTGCCGCTCGGTAACTCCGTCAGGCCGGCAGCCCAGGACCTGGGGACCCGCGACAAGGTCATGAGTGGACCGATCAGCGGCAGCCGGACCTGCCCCCCGTGCGTGTGCCCGGCGATGATCAGGTCGGCGTCGATCGTTCCCAATGCGAAGTCGGGCGCATGGCCGAGCGCGATGTGAAACCCTGGCGCGGTTGGAATTGCGAGTCGCGAGTCGAACGAGTCGCGGAGCGTGAGGCCGGTGATCGACACCGGACCGCTCGACAGCGAGGCTGATCGCTCGAAGCTGGTCACCGGCAGTCGGTCGAAGACTCGGGTCCACGCGTGCGCCGCATCGACGTTCCCCTCGACCGCAAACACGCCCAGTGGTGCCGCCAACTTGGCGTCGACGAGCAACTGATTGAGCCGGGCGCGTGTTTCCTCGTATCGAATCGCGTCGTGCTGCTGCACATAGTCCCCCGGCAGCAGAATCAGGTCGGGTGACTCGGCCATCGCGCGAGCGAGAACGTCCCGTTCATACGTTCCCGGCACATCTGTTTGAATGTCCGACAACACCACGATCGTGAGCGGCTTGGTCAACTTGGCGCTCTGCAGCGCGTATCGCGTGATCGTCAGCGCATGAGGTTCTCGAACGAACGCTTGATACGCCACACTCCATGCCGCGATCGGCAACATCAGAACCAGCGCAGCCTGTGCGCGCTCTCTGGCCCAGAGCCGTGTCCCAAACCAGATCAGCGCGACGGGCACTTGCGCGAAAACCGCGTACGAAAGTAGCCGTAGCCTCCCGAAGGAATCGAGTTCCAACAGCACCGCGAGCAGTGCAGCACTCGCGATCCACACGAAGGTCACGAGCAGCGGCGGCCAGGCCAGGGGATTGCGTCGCTGCGCTCGAACCAACAGCGCACCAACGACCAGCGCAGCCACGTTATACACAACGTCCACCGGAAAAAACGATTCGCTCATCTCGTCAGAGCATACCAACAACCGCACACCGTCCCCGGATTTGCACGTAGAATCCGCGACCCATGCGCCGAATCGCCCGAGTGCTGATGCTTGCGATGCTACTGCTCGGCAGCGCCGCTGCATCTAGAGCGATCGATCCGCAGGCTACCGCGCCCGATATCGTGGTGCAGACCTGGACCAAGCGTGATGGGCTGCCGACCAACTCGCTCAAAGCGCTCGAAGAGTCGCCCGATGGCTACATCTGGATCGGGTCCGAGAAGGGGGTCACGCGCTTCGATGGCGTTCGATTCACGTCGCTCGATCCGCGACGCTTTCCCGCGCTCGAGAACGCCGTGGTGTCCGACATCTCCGCGACTGCAGCAGACCGGCTCTACATCTCGACCTTCTCGGGCGTGCTGCTCTACGATGGCCAACGCGTCACACCGCTTACCGTGCGCGATCATCCGCAACTCCCCGTGCTGCGCGTCCGCCGCGGTTCCAGTAAGGAAATGTGGGGCGTGTTCGAGGGCGGATTCGGCACGATCGAAGGGCACGAACTGATCCCGTTCGTGTCACCTGCGCTGGAAGAACTCGGCGGAGGGCTCGATCTGATCGGCATCGATGACGACGGACGGCTACTGATCAATACGCCCAAAGGGCTGTCGATTGTTGATCAGAACAAGGCCACGGCCGTG
>CAZAHQ010000491.1:0-3569 GCA_964484415.1 uncultured Acidobacteriota bacterium
GAGGCGTACGATGCGCGGTCCCGAGATGTCGAACGAGCGCTCGCTGGAGGAATCGATTCGGGCGAAGCCGCTGCGCACATCCGCTTAAGAGTTGCTGGTTTGAGGACGCGGAGGAACAATCGGAGAGGCGGTGCCCAACCCTGGAGCGCGTAGAATGCCCCGCCCTCATGTGGCGTACTCGCTGAGAGGCGTACTGGCCTACCTTCCGAGCGGCGCGCCTACCTCTAACGTTCATTGAATCTGGTGACGACGTTCGATCGCCAGGTCAAGCGAGGCGTCGTCCGCGTTCCGCTGATCGGTTTCGAAAGCGACTAAGCTTAGCGCACGGACCATGGGCGCCCGTTGAACCCGCAACCGATTGCGCTGGGATGAGCAGCGCAATCAGTCATGCCGAAGGAGGCTTCAGCAGCGAGTTCAACGAGCTACCATCGAGCGGTGTTGCGAATCGTTTACGTGGGACACGAACGATTTGACTGCCTGCGAGACGAATCCTATTCGCGGGGGGCGTGGCAATGCAGCGACAATCCGGCGACATTATGTAGCCCGAGCCCGTCGCCGCAAACCTCTCAAGCGTGCGCGGTGTTTTCGGTAGCCGGACCTTGAAAAGGCAATTCAAATCTAATCACCGCGCCAGTCCCATTGGCGCTGGTCGCACTGATCTGTCCGCCGTGGCCAGTGACGATCGCTTTCACGATCGAGAGGCCTAAACCCGTCCCCGGTGAGGCGAGGCCTCGTGCGGACGAAGCCTTGTAGAACCGGTCAAAGACGTGCGGGAGATGTTCGAGCGCAATACCGGGACCAGAGTCAGAGACCTCAAAAGCGATGACGTTGCCCTCTTGTTGAGCCGAGAGGACAATTCGTCCACCGTCAGGCGTGTGGCGAAACGCGTTCGCCACGATGTTCTCGATCGCCTGCTCAATCCGAAACGGATCGGCCTCGAAGGCTCCTGCTCCATCTCCTACTACGGTGTCGAATCGAACGCGCCTTAATCGACATTCCTGCTCATGACGAAGGGCGATTTGTTTGAATATGGCGCCGGTGTCGATTTCTTCGATGTCGAGTTGCACGCCCCCAGCTTCGTACCGTGCGGTGTCCAGTAGGTCTCCGATCACACGCCGAAGCCGACGGGCCTCGCGCATAGCGACTGCCAGCTGCGTGCGTCGCTCCGACTCTTTCAGCTGCAACTCATCCATGCTCAGTGTCTCAAGGTGTCCGAGGACAGCCGTGAGCGGCGTCATGAGTTCGTGAGACACGTCAGCCACGAACTGCCGGCGAAGGCGATCGGAGGTTTCCAGCGCAGTCGTACGCCTCTGTAGTTCGTCGGCCATCGAATTGAACGCCTGCGCCACTTCGGAAATCTCGTCCGCGCCACCAATCTCCGCTCGCGCCTCCAACTCGCCCCTTCCGAGTCGACGCACCGCAATCTGCAGGTCGTGCAAGCGAGCTCGCACGGGGCGTACCACGACGATAGAGAAGAACAGAATAGCGAGCACAACGACGGCAATACCGGCCGCACTGACCAGTGGTCCGAATCGCTCGATCGCAGAACGAGGGACGAGGCCGACGGCTCCATAGAACCGTCCTTGGACCTTCAGCATCGTCGCGCAGTAGATCCCCTTTTCCCATGTCTTGGCGAAGGACGATATGACGATCTCGCTTGTTTCCTGCGTCGCATGATCACCGGCGGGCATTCCGAACGCTTCGAGCACTGCCTCGGGAACGCCTCTGGGCGCCGGACCAAACACACGGCCATCCCTCAGGACGACAAAAATGCGCTTGGTTCCATCCAGTTGCGTCAGACGTTGGGCGACGTCCACCAAGGGGGATCGTTCGAAGCCCTCGGCAAGGTCGGCGCTGATGCCCCTGGTCCACGCCACCCCTCGCTGGTGGACGTCATCGGACGTACCGCTCATAAACCGGTACAGCCATATGAAACCGATCGCCTGCACCACGAGCACGATAGCGATTAAGTAGAGAAACGCGATCGTGAATCGCCGATAGAGGCCGTAAAGCCAGCGGTGGGTTGACATGTGCGTCGCTTTCAACCGCTACGTGTCGCCGAACTTGTACCCGGCACCCCAGGCCGTGACTACACGCGTCGGACGAGTCGGGTCGGGCTCGATCTTGCGACGAAGTCGCTTGACGAGCGTGTCGACCCCGCGGAGCGTCACGAAGACGTCGTCTTCCCACACTCGGGCGAGCAACTCCTCGCGATCGAAGACGACCCCAGGATGCGACGCGAGCAGATAGAGCAGGCTGAACTCCTGTGGCGTCAGCGCCACTACGCGACTGTCCACGGTGACACGCCGCCGTGTGGGGTCGATCGTGACGCCGAGGTTCGAGACCGCCGGTGATTCGCGTCCGCGAGCGGCGCTTCGCCAGGTGCTTCGAGGCCGCCGCATCAGCGCCTTGACGCGAGACAGCAGTTCTCTGACACCGAACGGTTTGGTCAGGTAGTCGTCAGCGCCGCTGTCCAGACCGACCACGCGGTCGGCTTCGTCTGCGCGCGCGGTGAGCATCAGAATCGGCACCTCGCAGTTGGGACCGTCCTTTCGGATTGCTTGGCAGATGGTGACGCCATCGAGACCAGGAAGCACGACGTCGATGATGATCAAATCGAACGCCTGTTCCTGGGCGGTGCGAAGAGCTTCATTGCCGTCACAGACGCCGGTGAACTCGAAGTCCGCCAGGCGCAAATGGAACGAGACCAAGTCGCGAATGGCCTCTTCGTCTTCAATCATCAAAACGCGAGGGCGAGTGTGCTGTGCCATACAGTCGGTCGGGCGCCTCGAGCGGCGGGAGGGATTGTGCCACCCGCAGTCGGGATTGCACGGCTAGCGCGTGAATGTCATCTGAATGTCTCTTGGATGACACATCTGGCGACAGTACTTGATTTCGATAGAGCCACGATCCAATTGTTTGCGGTTAGCCGACGGTTGAACGACCCTCGGGCGTTTATCGCCGGATTGTCGTCTGTTTGTCACGCTCTTCGGCGCTAGCTTATGCGCGCCCGTTCGTTCCATACAGACGGAAATACTGGAGGCAGATCAACATGATGAAGATCGCGAAGTACGTCGGTGCACTCACGGTGCTCGCAGCGCTGCTGCTGACTCCCGCGACTGCGCTGGCGCAGAGCAGCAGCATTGCGGGCGTCGTGACAGACGCCACCGGGGCCGTGTTGCCCGGGGTGACCGTTGAGGCCGCGAGCCCGGCCTTGATCGAAGGCGTTCGCACCGTCATCACCGACGCGAACGGCCGATATGCAGTCGTCGAACTGCGGCCCGGCAGCTACAGCGTGACGTTCACGCTTCCTGGATTCTCCGTCATCAAACGGGATGGGATTGAGCTCACCGCCGGTTTCAGCGCCAACGTGAACACCCAGCTGCGCATCGGGGCATTGGAAGAGACAATCGTCGTCTCCGGTGCCACTCCGGTGGTTGACGTTCAGAGCGTTGTCAAGCAGTCGCTGATCTCGAAAGAGGTCATCGATGTCATTCCGACCGGGAAGAGCTGGTCTCAACTCGGCATGTTGACCGTCGGCGTGACGAGTTCTACGGCCGACGTTGGCG
>CAZAHQ010000492.1:0-3561 GCA_964484415.1 uncultured Acidobacteriota bacterium
TTCCAGTCGCGCCGGCCAGCATGTTGTGCACGAATCGCTCGTGACCGGGAACATCGACAAACGAGACCGTCGTCGATTCGTACTCGTAATGCGCAAACCCCAGGTCGATGGTGATCCCCCGGCGTTGCTCCTCCGGCAAACGATCGGGATCGGTCCCGGTCAGCGCTCGCACCAGCGTCGTCTTGCCATGATCGATGTGGCCGGCGGTGCCGATCACCACCGATCGGTGCGTCGACATCGGATCGCTCAGCAACGGGTGGGCGGATCGGTGAGCGAATGGGGCGGGAACGTCAGCGCAAAACTCGCGCCCAAACCAGGCGCACTCTCGACGGCAATCTCACCGCCGTGCTCGGTCATTGTCTGCAAGGCAAGCGCGAGCCCTAGACCTGTGCCTCGTCCATCTTCCTTCGTGGTGAAGAACGGATCGAAGACTCTGTTCTGCACCTCGGGCGGCATTCCGGGGCCATTGTCGGTAACCACCAGCGTCACGCCACCGGCAGATGAGGGGGATAGCCGCACACTCACGCGCCGAGCGTGGTCGACCGCCTCCAACGCGTGCATGGCGTTGGTCATCAGGTTCAACAGCAGACGCAGGATCGCGTCACCGTCAGCGTCGATCGCCGGTGTGTCGGGATCGGCTTCGAGTGTCGCTTCGATTTGCGCAACTCGGAAGCCGTAGGCTGCGAGTTCCATCGCCTTCTCGGCAATCGCTACCGGTGAAACCAAGGTACGCGTCGGCTCTTGCGTGCGGGCAAAGCTCAGCAGGTTTCCGATGATTCGCTGCGCGCGCTGCGCCTCGGCCGTGAGTGTGCCGATCCACTCGTCGCGCCTTGCGGCATCCGGCGTCGCCTGCAGCATCTGGCCGTATCCCAAAACCGTGGCCAGCGGATTGTTGACCTCGTGGACGACGCCGCTGATCAGCGTGCCGAGGGCCGAGAGCTTCTCGGCGCGCGCCAGTTGATCGGCGCGGCGTTTGGCCTGAGTTACATCTTCGATGATCATCAACACATCGGTGCTGCCTGCCGGGCCTTGGGTCGGAACGAATCTCAGCGTCAGGTGCCGGCCGCCGTCCGCCGCGAGATACAAGTCGAGGCTCGACGCATCGCCGCGAGCGGCGGAGTCGATGTGGCTCGACAAATCGGTACCGCCGAATCGCTCCAGTCGTCCTCCAGCGGTCAACGGTGTCGAATCGAACTCGAACAGGCGGGCGGCTGCTGGATTGGCGAGCCGAATCAAGCGATCGGCACTCAACAAGATCGCACCCATCGGGAGTCCATCGACGACCGCCCCGAGACGATCCTCCTCTCGCTGACGCTGCGCGAGCACGCGACCGAAAGCGAGCGTCAACAACGCTGCGGCGGCAGCCGTCACGCGTGGTGCGTTTTCGGGAACACGCCCGTTCCATCCCAACGCCATTCCGCCGGAGGGCATCGCTAGCGGCACATGCACCCAGGTCGTGCTGACCGAGCCGGTCCCAGCGGAGATCGCCCCAATAGCTCGCGCCGCCGCTTCCTGGGCGAGCTCGCCGGTCGGTCTGGTATAGACCGTTGGGCGGTCAGCGGCGCGCAGTGTGGCAACGATCGCGAGTGCATCCGGCCGTAACAATCGCTGCAACGTGTCGGCCGCGACCTCGGCCACCGCCGTTGCGCTCTCTGCGCGTGTCAGATCCTTCATCAGCGCAAACAGGGCGCCCAGTTCATGGTGTTCGCTCTCTGCCCGCACCAGCAGATCGCCTGGCCGCGCGAGCGTGGCCAAACTTCGTCCCAAGGAACGAGCGCGGCGAATCTCGTCGGCGACTTCGTCCTCGCGATAACGAGCCTCGGCCCGCGCCAGCAACACCGCCCCGAGTCGTGAAGGGACCAAAGGCACGACCACGACATGCTGATAGCCGAGCGAAAACAGGAGGTCGCCCAAGGCGTCGTGCCGTTCGCGCGCCAGATCGTTGCAACGCGACGCTCTCGGTGCGGCTGGAAGCGGCAACGGAGGCAATGACAGTGGTGACCAGACACCGCCGTTGCGTCGCACCGCGACAGGCTCGAGCTCGCGGCTCTCGACCGGGAGCAACATCGCCAGGTCCGCGGGGGGCAGCGTGCTTTGCGCCCAGGCCCGGAGCAACTCCAGCGGCGTCCCCGGCGGGGGCGGTACGAACAAACCACGGCCTTGGGTAGACGTTCGCTTCAACAGGGAGCTCCGGGCTGTGGATTCTACAGGAGCGGCCGGAGTCTCAGGTTCAGCAGCAGAGGCGGCGCCTCAACTTAATCGAGCGGGCCTCGCCCTCGCGCGCTGCGCACCGCGTACCCCTTCTTGGTTGGGGTGCGATTGCCGCGGGGCCGGTTGAACATCCGCTTGAGACGCAGCTTGGCCTGTGTCTCGATCTGCCGAACCCGCTCGCGGCTGACACCCATCTTGTCGCCGATCTCTTTGAGCGTAAGGATCGCGCACCCTTCCAAGCCGAAGCGGTGTTTGATCACGATGCGCTCTTGATCGGAGAGCACGTCAAGGGCATCGGTGACGAGCGAGGTCCCTTCGCGCTTGAGAAGATTGTCTTCGGCGCTTTCGAAGTCGGGATCGACGAGAAATTCACTGACCGGTGTCTTCTTCTCTTTGCCAACGGTATCGTCGATCGACACCTCACGGCCTCTGACCTGCAGCGTCTGGTCGACTTTCTTGAGCGAGACGTCGAGCCGGTCACTGATCTCGCTGCGCTCCGGACTACGGCCCAACTCCTTGCGCAGCACCTGTTCGGTTTCTCGCAGTTCGCGGACCTTCTTCATTTGATAAGTAGGGACACGCACCAAGTTCACCTGCTCGGCGAGTGCCTTCAGGATCGACTTTCGAATCCACCAGATGGCATACGTAATGAACTTGGTTCCCTTGGACGGATCATAGCGGCGCGCGGCTTCTATCAATCCGAGATTGCCTTCATTAAGCAGATCCTCGAGCGACAATCCCAGATTGCGATATTCGCTCGCAACCTTCACGACGAACGAGAGATTGGAGGCCACGAGGTTCTCGAAAGCCTCCGGGTCCCCTTTTCGAACCCGATGCGCCAACCGTTGCTCTTGCTCTTTTGTGAGCAACGGGTAGGCGCGGATCTCCGAGAAATAGCGACTCAGGAGCGAGCGATCGGAACCGCTGGTTTCCGAACCGCGAGGCCGAGTTGTAGCTTTCGCCGACACGGCGACCTTCGGGGACTTCTGCGTGGTACGGCTCTTACGCACACCCACCGTGATAGCCCACCTGGCCGCCATGGCGTGGCGGCCCATCTGCGCACGGCCGACGGCTCCCCGAGACCCGTCGCACCGATTGTCTTGTCGCCGCCCTCGCCGCGAAACAGTTCGAACAGATTCAAATCGTTCAAAACCGTCGTTGCGGCTCGAACAAAGCACATCCCCAATGCGGTCGAGAATATCTCCTCAAGACCGCGCTTCCGTCAACCTCGGTCAGCAATAACGATTCCGTGTGTCTCCGCACCTGTTCGAGATCACCAACATTTCTCAGTGAATGTCGAACGGATCGTTGCGGCGCCCCTGAATCACACGAAAGGGACGGCTTTTTTTG
>CAZAHQ010000493.1:0-3559 GCA_964484415.1 uncultured Acidobacteriota bacterium
CACGCGAATTCCGTCCCGCGCCATGATCCGACGGATCTCAGGCAGCGCCGCCGCGTCAGGGCCGGAGGGAACGGTGACTCTAACGATCTCGCATCCAGCACGCGCCAACTCGATTGCTTGACGCGCCGTCGCGTCCGCATCGGCAGTGCGTGTGGTCGTCATCGATTGCACGACGATCGGATGACGTCCACCCACGACCACGTTGCCGATCGGTACCTCGCGCGTCAGGCGCCGCGACGGAGCCAACCGCAGCAACGAATCGGCACGCGGCCGAGGGTCAGATTCCATACAAATCGGCTCCGCGGTCGAGCATCTTGATTTGTCGCTCGAATTGGAATCGCAGGATCACCATCATCCGGAACGTGACATCGGCGACGCGACGCTGCGGACTCTTCCAGTCCTTTTCGAGCCGAATCCAGTTCAAGTAGTTGGGCTTGTTGCCGAAGTACTTGGCCGGCAAGTCCCAACGACCGTCCTTTTCCTGATGGGCCAAGAGCCATTCCATGTAGGTCATGAGTTGCGGGTAACGGTTGATCAGCCCGAGTCGAGCGAACTGTTCCAGCACGTAGAGCAATTCCTCGAGCGTTCCGTTCTCGAGATACTCGTCGATCGGTCGAAGCTGTACTCCCCATCCGCGTGGGATCGGCCCGCGCGCGGTTCGGATCGCGCCGATGTCGCCACCCAGCTCCTGGTACTCGGGCGACATCACATAGTCGAAGATCTTCTTCAGCATGTTTCGAGCACGTGGCGAATCGAGCAGTACGGGCGAGTGGGCGAAGATCCGGAGTGTGTACAGATCGGGGATGAAGCAATACCCGTCGCGCATCGCCTCTCGGCGTAGTTGTGGCAATCCGACCCCAACCCGCTCGACAGGTCGGCGCGATACCGGATCGGCGACGAAAGCCATCGTGCGCTCGAGCATGTCGGCCACGGTGTCGAGGACCTTGCGCTCCTCCGTCCAGCCGCCGCGGACCAGCAGCCCCAAGGCGACCATTCGCATGAACCAGCGCACATGACGCTCGCGCACCGGGTCTTGCTTGACCTGCGCTTTGAACTCGAATAGCTGAACGTCGGACTTTTGAGTCAGAAAGGTCTTGAGCAGCTTGGCTGCTTTCTTGATCTCTTTCGACTCTCGATCCCAACCGATCTCATGCCAGTACCAAAGCACCTTCTCGGTTGAGCGTTCGACCTTCTTGCCGTCGCCCGCGTGGATCACACCGCCCCAAGAGCCGTCCTGCCTTTGGAAGCGGATTTCTGCCTTGGCGGGTGCCCAGCTACGAACTTCGAGCTTCAACTTCTGAATGTTCGGGTCAGCCTGCGGGAGTGCGTGCAATTCGGTCAGCAGCCGAAGCTTTATCGGTGCCGACGCGTTGAGCACGAGCCACTCGCTCGGATCAGCCCGCATCGGGGACTTCCAGTCGGGCATTGGCTTAGCAACCTCCGAAAAACGCGGACTGCATCAGGCCGTACGCGCGCGGGCCGAACCGGGCAAGGGCCGCCCTTCCGCGATCAGGTCGATGAATCGGTCGAACAGGTGCCACGAATCGTGGGGGCCTGGCGCCGCTTCGGGATGGAATTGCACGGCGAACAGCGGCAACTCGCTGTGCGCAAAACCCTCGACCGTGCCGTCATAGAGGCTACGGTGAGTGACTACCAACTCGCGCGGCAGGGTCGCTTCATCGACCGCATAGCCGTGATTTTGAGAGGTGATCTCTACTTTCCCGGTTTGCTCATCGCGAACGGGATGATTGATCCCCCGGTGCCCGAACTTCAGCTTGAACGTGCTGCCGCCCAAGGCGTGTGCCAGCAGTTGGATTCCAAGACAGATACCGAAGATCGGAACACGACCCAAAAGCGCCTTGATCGTTTCGATCTGCGCGCTACAGACGGCTGGGTCGCCGGGACCGTTGGATAAGAAGATCCCGTCCGGGCGAAGCGCCAGTGCATCGGCTGCCGATGTTGCCGCCGGTACCACCGTGAGCTTCAGGCCGGTGTCCGCCAGGAGTCGCAAGATGTTTCGCTTGACGCCGTAATCGATCACCACCACGTGGTACGCGCCGCCCCGAGTCCGCGGGGTTTCGCCGAGCAAACCGGACCGACCTTCGCGCCAGACATAGGGCCGTGCACAGCTTACCGGGCCGACCAGGTCCTGCTCTTCCGGTTTGGGGGAACGGCGCGCTGCGTCGATCGCCGATTCGGCCGATTTTCCGTTCGAGCTGATACAACCGCGCAGCACGCCACCGCTACGCAAATGCCGGGTGAGCGCGCGCGTGTCGAGCCCCTCGATTCCGACCACACCGTGATTCTTCAGGTAATGGTGAAGTTCACCGACCGCACGCCAGGACGAGGCGTGTCCTCCCTCTCGAACCACGAAACCAGATGCTTGAACACGTCCGGATTCCGGGTCCAGATCGTTGACCCCCGTGTTGCCAACATGCGGCACGGTCATGGTGACGATCTGTCCTCGATACGAGGGGTCGGTGAGGATCTCCTGGTAGCCCGTCATCCCCGTGTTGAAGACGACTTCGCCGGTGATTTCGCCAACAGCACCCAGACTTTTCCCTCGAAAGACGCGTCCGTCTTCCAGGGCGAGGATCGCTTCCATCAGGGACTCCCGTAACGGGTGCGGACCCGGACCGCTAGTCAGCCGGGTGACACGACGAGCTCAGCAGCCATAGCCGATCGCCGGTTTTGGCGGCGCATGATAGCGGATCTCATAGCAGGAAGGCAACATCGGGGCTCCCAACGTTGACACCCCTAGGGCCCACTGCTAGTATCCGCCCGCTTTCTTCGGGGCCATCCCCCGTGGTTGGTACCGTTGTAGGCGCGTAGCTCAGTGGGAGAGCGCTACGTTGACATCGTAGAGGTCGGCGGTTCGAAACCGCCCGCGCCTACCAGAAATCTTGGCGATCAGTCGGCTCGTCCGGTCTTCCCTCGCCACATGGAGCAGCCAAGTCGTGTCACAGGGGTCCGCCATGCCAGGAACGGCATCGTCCGATGGGGCGCCGGGTGGACCTCTGCTCGTCGTTACATTGCCTGACGGTCGCTCGCTCGAGGTTCCACCTGGAACGACGCCATTTCAAGCGGCGAAACAGGCGGAGTTGCCCGGCGTAGGAAAGGCGGTCGCGGCGCGGCTCGACGGCAAGGCGGCCGATCTGCACTTCCCGCTGACGGGCTCCTGTCACCTCGCCTTGATCGGACCCGCCGACCCCGACGCGCTGGAGATCATTCGGCACAGCACCTCTCATCTTCTCGCTCAGGCAGTGAAGGAGCTGTTTCCTCACGCCAAGATCGCGCAAGGCCCGGTGATCGAGGACGGGTTCTACTACGACTTCGGCCTGCCAGAACCGCTCTCGATCGACGAGCTACCAAGAATCGAAGCGCGCATGCACGAGATCGTGAAGCGCAGCGTGCAGATTCGTCGCATCGAAGCCTCGAAGGCCGAGGTGGAGGCGCTGTTCGAACAGCAGGCAGAACCGTACAAGCTGCACTTCCTGCGGACGAAGAGCGGCGATGTTGCTTCCTACTATCAACAGGGCGACTTCAACGACTTCTGCCG
>CAZAHQ010000494.1:0-3545 GCA_964484415.1 uncultured Acidobacteriota bacterium
CTCCAGTCCGCGGGTATCTAACCTCGATCGGGATCTGTTCAGTCGTCGCGCCGAACCGAGCGAAGACGGTGTGGGTATCCGTCCGCCGCTGCAGCCCAATGCAGCCCGCCGTGCCATCGTGGCGGACGTCCTCGTGGACATAGAAGCCACCCGTTCGGCTCGTGTGCCAACGGCGCGCCAGTTCCGTCAGGAACGTCTCGTGAATCGGCACCCGCAGCGGCCCCCAGACGCTGGTGTTGAACCCGGTCCGCTGCACTTCGCTCGGGTTCACGAAGTACGAGCCCTCCGGAATCGGGCCGACATCGGGGATCGTCTGTGAGCCGGGACCGGTGTGGTCGCGGTGGTCGCGGTTGTGGGGGTTGTTCGAGCGTAGGCCAGAAACGGCGACGAACGTCGCGGCCGCGGCGCCGCCGGACAGAGGCAAACGCGAGCCGTCGAAGCGCATGCCCGTGACCGACGGGGTCGGTGCTGCCGCCCCTCGCGGTGACGAAGTGCTCGGTAGTGGGGCAGTCTGATGCGATGGCGCGCGTGCCGTGCGGAAGAGACCGAGCCGGAACAGCTGGACTGCATGCGACCGCGCGTTTGTGCCATGCACGAGCGCGTTCCTGAAACCCTGGGGGCGACCCGTGTCGATTATGTTTGGCGAGTTGTAGGCGCCCGAAACCATCATCGCAAGCATCCCTTCGCGCGCTTCCTGCGTTGCGTTCGGTGGCCCGATCACCCTGTAAATGGCATTCCCGGCGGTGCCGCGCGCACGGAAGTTGAACTGGCGCTGCCACGGACTCTCGAGGTTGGTGGCCATCCGGTTGATGAGAATCTCGATCTCCCGCGCCGCGGCTTCGATGGCTACCTGCGGGACCTGTAACTGGCGCGCGACACGCAGCCGGCGCCCGACTTGTCGCTCCCAACTGGTCAGCGGTCGGCTTGGATCGTGGTCATGACCGGTCTGCCTGACGCGTTCTCGGTACGCGGCCTCAGCCTCGGCGGGCGACACGTCCACAAGGTTCTCGGTCATCGCCGTGGTCACCTGGATTTGGGCGATGCCGAGTGAACCGGACTGCGCCCCCTCACCCGATTGGACGACGTCCACGATGTTGATGTCGCCCAGTTCGTTGAGGATCACCACGGCAAGCAGTTGCGTCGGGATTTGGTGACGCTGCGCGCTCGCATAGATCTGCGCCTGGTAACGGCCAAGCTTCTGCACGTACCACTCGGCGCGTTCGCCGGCGGACATCTCCCCCAAAACCGTGCTTTGAGACATCCGGTCGGACCAGCCGATCTCGTGGATGGGTTGGTCTCCCCCGCGCCGCTCGGCGAGATCCAGCGTAGGTTCCTGTTCAATCGTTGCAGCCCGGTTTCGTGCCGAAGCCCCCGTCTCGCTCCCAGGTTCCTGCAGCGCGCGGGCCATGGGCTCGGGCAGTTCGGGTCGCGAGAAATCGCGATCGACCCCGGTCGCGTGGGTCATCAACGGCACAGTGATCCCGAGCCGCTCGCGCACGATCCGGGCAACCGTGCCATCGGGGTCGGTTGCCACTGCCGCGTAGTCCGCTGCGGTAATCGGCAGCAGGACGCCAGACCCGGGCGCGCCGGCGGGCGCCGCTCTCCGCACTTCCGGAGGCGTGATCAGGGAGATATTGTCGGTTACGAGGAAGTAAAAGCCGCCCCGACGTACGAGATGGACGAGGTCCCAATCCGACAGTTCGTAGCGGCCGGTGCCATGGCTGTAGTGCGTGCCGCTTGGGTTGAGGTACAGCTGGTAGCCGCTGTCGAAGGCTTGGGCATGCCGAGCCCGCTGGCGTTGAATGCGCGGTGTGGAGTCGCGCTGCTGGACGACGTGTGCGAGCTCGTGCGCAATCAGCGACCTTCCAGTGTCCGAGTGTAGCGCGTATTGACTTGGAGCGAACGCGATCGAGCGACCGTATGCATACGCATCGGCGCCGAGATTGAGTGCCAATTCGGCAGCTTCGCGGTCAGTAAAGACGCGGACATCCGCAAAGTTGTGTCCGAATCGCGACTCCATTGCGGCCCGCGTATCTGGCTCCAGCGGACGACCAGACGACGGCGAGGAACTGTCTTGATGGCTTACTGGAAGTGGTGTATTGGCTGGCTTCGAAAGCACATTCGTGGCCAACTGTCGTGCACTGGACTCGCCGCTGGTCGTGAATGCGGGCTTCGCCTGAGCCGCTCGTGTTGCAGTCCCATATACTTGTATTTGGCCAAAACTGCGCTCGCTTCGGGGCGATGTTTGCTCAATGGGGGCTGAACTGGACGACGAAGCCTTGGTAGGTGTAGCCGATTGGGTCGCATTCGGTATCGCTGCGAAAGCACGCATGAGTAATCTCCGATCATTTGCCATGCGGCCTTACTGGTCATTATCGAGCAAATCAGCGGACATTCGCCCCTGTAGAGGTTATATCGCACTTGGTATCCGCTGTATCACCTCAAGCACAAAACCTAGTCTCGTCAGTGATCTTCAGGATTTGCCTTGCAGATGGACGGAAGAAAGCTTGAGCGGATCTTGCTATGCCGTCCTCGGCGGTCCCAAAAATCCGAGTAGTAGGACACGAGAGGCAATGATTGCACAACCGTACCTGCCACCACGACGACGATTCTCAGCAAGGTATTCAAATGTTCAACATGAAAACAGACTCATTCTTTGCGGGAGAAATGAGTCGCTACGTAAGCAAAATCAAATCTATACTGAAAACCGTCCGAAGTCAACATTGTGAAAAAGGTCACTTCGGTTTGCCTCCGGCCATACGTCGGTCATACGTACAATTGGGAACATCCACCACCTGCACCATTGGTCCCCACCTTACACCCCACCACCATCCGCCTGATCCCAACCACGCCGCCCCGTGCTATCCTACACGCAGACGCCGTGCCCGACCCTGCGTTCCTGACCCGAGGCGCTGCCATGCGACCATCCCATTTGACCCTGCTTTTGCTTGCGATCGCGCTGCTTGCCGCCTGCGCCGCGCCGGCCGCCAACCCGGTGCCAACCCCACCGCCCATCGCGCAGCCGTCTGTGCCGCTGGCTGTGGCCGCTCCGTCGCCTTTTTCTACGCCGACCCTGCTGCACCTATCCCGTCCGACCACATCGGCATGCTCTACTTCGAGCTGCCGCCGCGCGGCACGCCCGAGGCGGCCCCCTCGGTCACTCTCACCGCCTATTTCATCGACAGCGTCACCGAGGCGCCCGTGGCGGCGACCATCTATCTCTTCGACGACCTGATCGAACGCCCGCCGCAGCCGGACGACCCGGTGAGCGCCAACGTGACCGGCTTTGCCGTGGAATTGCCGGCGGTCTTCAGCGGCCGCCTGGTGGTGCGGGCCCTGGGCTACCACGAGTGGAATGTGCTGCTCCAACATCGCGTCAAGACGAGCCTGGAGATGGTCGTGCCGGTGCGGCTGGTGCCGGTGACGGGGCAGGAAATTTGAGGGGCGGCGGTCACCCCAGCTCGACCTTTGCTGTCTTCACTTCACATCCCGCCATCACCGCTTTCCCCTGGCCGCAGTGCCACCCACCCCACCGGCGGCCGCCC
>CAZAHQ010000495.1:0-3543 GCA_964484415.1 uncultured Acidobacteriota bacterium
CTGGTCGGGGCTCGCTGGTCACTCCCGTATCTTCAGCGTGTGGCCAAACGCATCTTCCTTGGTGCGCTTCTCGCTGGACTGGCGGTGATGGTGCTCAAGCCGCTGATCGCACGACATGAAGATGAATTCGAAAAGCCGACCGTCGCGCATGCAACCTGGCTCGAGCAGCGCTGGGGGAGGTTCCCCTCGGGGCACACGGCGATCGCGTTTGCGATTGCGACGCCATTGGCCAACGCTTTTCCGCAGGCTTCGCTGCCCATCTATCTGCTGGCGGCCTTGGTGGGGTTGGCGCGGCTGTATCGGTCGGCGCATCTGTTCAGCGATGTCGTTGCCGGGGCGTTTCTGGGGTTAGCGATTGCACGCTGGGTCGAACGGCGCTCGGCCGTGGGCGAGCTGCGCGAGGCGCCATTGCTCATGAGTCAGTCGAAGCTGCAAACGCCGGTGTTGCGAACCATAGGGATGCTTGTCGCACTGTCCGCGCCGCTGTTGTTCCTGATGCTCGGCAGTTGGTCGTTCGGCGATCCCGACGAGGGGCGATACGCGCTGATCTCGTCGGAGATGTTGCGCTCGAACGACTTCGTCACGCCGACGCTGAATGGTGTGCCGTACTTCGAGAAACCTCCGCTGTTCTACTGGTCGGTCGCGGCCTGCTTCCGAATGTTCGAAAGAGAGGAATGGGCCGCTCGCTTGGTCCCTTCCGTGTCTGCGCTTCTAGGAGCAATCGTCACGTATTTGTGGGGCCGCAAGATCTTCGGTGAACGGGCGGGTCGGTGGGCAGCGCTGATGCTGCTTACCTCGCTGATCTGGCCGGTGCTCGGGCGGATGCTGATCATCGACATGCAACTGTCCGTTCTGATGCTGATCGCGTTCGCCACGTGGTGGTCGATTCGATCGAGCGCAGCCAAGCCGCATCTCATCGACATCTCGCTGTTCTGGATCAGCATTGGCCTCGCCTGCTTGTCGAAGGGGCCTGTAGCGGTGGTGCTCGTCCTGGGTTCGATCGGCGTCTACGCGGTTCTGAGCGGCGAGTTCCGCTTGCTGCTCAACCGGCGGTGGTGGTTGGGCGCACCATTGGCGGTCGCGGTCGCGGCGCCGTGGTTCTGCTTGATCGCGTCAAGGCACCCCGAGTTCAATCACTTCTTCTGGTACGACCAGCACATCGGGCGTTTCCTCGGGCTCGACAAGTCGCGTGAGCACGATCATCCGATCTGGTACTTCGCGATAATCGTGCCTTTGAGTCTGCTGCCATGGACAGCCTTCATCCCGATTGCGCTTAGAGACGGCTGGAGACGCCTGTGGCCGTTGGCCACGGAGCGGCGGCGAGCGGCGCTCTACCTTCTGGTCGGCAGCGCCACGATCATTGGATTCTTCTCGATTTCGACGTGCAAGCTCTCCACCTACACGCTTCCCGCGATTCCGTTGATCTGCCTGCTGCTGGCGGGGCAACTGGACGGCATCCTGCGGCGCGGTGGTGAACTGCTCACGCGCGCACTCAAATGGACGGCGGTGTCGGCCTGTACCGTGCTGCTGCTAACAGCGACCTTGATGATCACACTCGGTCCAGCGGCACTGATGCGCTTTGAGCATCGCGCACCGGGCCAGGCCTACAGCCTTGCTGCGGTGCTGGTTGCCTTTGCAGCGGCGGTCGCTTGGGTAGCATACCGACGCGAGGTCCGATGGCTGGTGCCGGTGCTCGCGGGCGGCTCGCTCTCGCTGACGGTCTCACTCGTGATCGCGATGGTACAGCTCGCACCGCAACATATGATTCGCCCGCTGTTGGCCAAGATTCGCCCTGGCCTTTCGGCCGGAGCCGAACTCGTCAGCTACAACGGGTGGATGCCGAGTGCTGCGTTTTATCTCGAGCGTCGGTTGAAGGTTTTTGGAGCACTGGGTGAGATGCGTTTTGGTTACGACACGCTCCCGCCGGACGAGCGACGCTACTGGCATGCCGAGAAGTACTCTGCCGCTCGAAACTACCTGGCGCAGGATCGGCCGATCTATTGCATTGTGTCGGACCACGAAACGGCGCAGGCACTGGTCAAGCAGCTTGGTGAGGGGTATAGCGAGGTCGCGTGGAATATTCGGCGATCGATCATTGCCAACCCAGCGGCGACGCGGATGTACCATTGAGCTGGGGAGAGGCACAGCATGCGAGTCCTCGTCGTTGAGGATCACGATGAAACCAGAGCGCTCGTCGCGCAGATCATTGCGTCGCTCGGGCACCAGGTAAGTGCAGCGAGCACGCTTGCCGAGGCTCGCTCGTTGCTCGATGCCGGCACGTTTGCGCTGATCGTCCTCGATTTGATGTTGCCCGACGGAAGCGGCACCGTGCTCTGCACCGAGGCTCGCACCAAAGGGGAGACCGTGCCGATCCTCATCCTGAGCGCGCGTCGCGACGTCACCGACCGCGTCAACGGACTCGAGGCAGGCGCCGACGACTACCTACCCAAACCGTTTGCCGGCGCCGAGCTGCGTGCTCGTGTGCGCGCACTCTTGCGACGTGGTCCACGGCTGGTCGAGCAGGCGCTGACCTGCGGGGAGATCACCATCGACGTGGCTGCGCGACGCGTATCACGTCGCGGTGTGAGGATCCCTGTCACGGGTCGAGAACTTGCGATCCTCGAGCAACTCGTGCGGGCGGAAGGACGGCCGATCTCAACGGAAGACCTGCTCGAGTCGGTGTGGGGTGAGACCGGTACTGGGCCGCTCGCGAGCCTGCAGGTCTTGATCGCGCGGCTGCGCCGCAAGTTGGAGTCTCCCACAGGCCAGTCGCCCATCGTCACGCATCGCGGCCTCGGCTACTCGCTTGGAATCGACGGCTAATGCGGGCGACGCTCGCCGGACGCTTGTTGCGCACCCAACTGGCAGTGATTGCAGCAATCTGCCTGTTGCTGGTTGGATTGTCGTTGCCCGGCATGTGGTTTCTGGTTCGGCGCTCGCAGGATGCAGAACTCAAGCATGTCGCGCGCGCTATTGCGCAAGGCATTGCGCAAGAGATGCATGACGAAAAGACAGATTTCGCCGAGTCGGCGCGTGAGTTCCTCCGCGAGACACACCTTCCGGAAATGGCGGTCCAGGTCGTCGGAATGGACGGCTCGAGCATTGCGGCCAGCGACGCGAGTCAAGCCCAGCTCAAACCGGCCATCCTCGAGCCACTGCATTACGGCTGTGAGTCAGGGTCTCGAGAGCGGGCTGACGGGGACTCCGAGGCTTGGAGGTTTTGTTCCCTGTCTGGCCACGCCGGGTCCTGGATCCGCGTCGGTGAACTCGATCGGACGCGACACCACGAGCTTCGCGAGATCACACTGCTACTACTGTTGCTTGTGACTCTTTCGGCCGCGCTGGGTGTGGTCCTTACGCGACGATCGATACGCGTGCAGCTCGCGCCGCTCGAGCGATTGCGTGGTGCAGCGACCGAGCTGGAATCGAAGCAAACGCTCAGATTGGACACAGCCCCCCAGACGCAGGAACTTGTAGCACTCGAGGCGGCCTTGAACGGCCTGCTCGCCCAACTCGCCGCGGCCTTGGAGGTCGAGCGCAGCT
>CAZAHQ010000496.1:0-3538 GCA_964484415.1 uncultured Acidobacteriota bacterium
AGCCGCTTCAGCGTTCGCTCACCACGGCATTCGGCTCAGATAGAAGACATAGAAGATGAGCCAGAATCCGAGCAGCAGGCACTTCTGTGCCGTGGCGGAAATGCGACGCGCGGTAGCCACCCGCGAGATCACGGCGACGATCGCTATCGAGATCAGAAAGCGCGCGAGCCGGGCCGGCACACTCACCAGAAGAAAAGCCGCCAACGATCGTTCGCCTGCGCCCGCTTCGATGGCGTAGACCTTGTACGGCACCCCGTTCAGCGGGCCACGAAACAGCGCGCGATTGCCGTCGGAGGCCAACTCGTCGCGCACCTCTTCGATCATCGACATCGAGATCCCTGGGACGCCAGAAACCCAATGCCGGGCGACATCGGCCGCACTGTTGCCCCAGACGTACATCAGCGTTCCGCCCAACAGCGCTCCAAGCGTGGCCCAGATCGCCGCGCGCAACGCGATTCGCGTCGACTTGAAGACCAGGAACGTGAGCGGCAGATCGGGCACGATGAACCAGAGTGTCGCTTCGGCAAAGCCCCAGACGGCGCCGAGCAGCGCGGGATTGATCCTATTGGTTTTCAAGAGCGCGGGCGTCGTGCGGTCGCCGGCTCGTCGATTCGGATCTTCACGCGGTCGATGTCGTTGACACCGTTTCCGAAGAAGCGGAGCGAGGTGGCGGCGAACACGGTCAAAGGCAGCAACATGGTGCGTAGATCCTACGTCGAGATCGTCGGACGGCGGCCGCGATTGACGCCACTTTGGAACCCAGGTCCAGGCCTGCCTGATAGCCTACACACCAGGCTCGCCAAGGTTTGATGCACGTCAGGTTGCGCCGCTTGGCTGCGGGTCTGCAGCGGGAGGAGAATCCGTCGCGTTACACGGTCTGGGGGAGGTCACGATGAGCGAACGGACTCTTGCTGCCTTGCTCGGTATCCTCGGGTTCCTCGCCGCGGCTCCGCTCGTCAGCGCGGAGGTGCCGAGGCTTACGATTCGAGTGATCGACAGCGACACCAAACAGCCGGTGCCTGGCGCACATCTCCGCGTCACGTGGCGCAACGATGTCGCGCCCGCTTATCGCGGCCGTGAGTATTTGGTCAAACAGGAGGACGAGTTCGACGCCGACGCAGCAGGTACCGTGAACATCGAGATTCCAGAACCGTTTCGCACGGAAGCGACGGCGTACTTCGAGGTTCTGGCGCGCGGATATATGCCGAGCGACTCATGGCGCGAGAGGTCGAAGAATTTCGTGGTCACCAACGGTGGCGACCAGGCGATCGAGATCCCCGTGGAACAGGGCCTGGTGCTTTCGGGCACCGTCGTCAACGTCGACGCACGCCCGATCGCAGGTGCGCGTGTCTTGCTGACGCTGTCGGGACCTGGTTGGTGCAGTTGGCCACAGCGCTATCCGGCCATGCCGATCACCGACGAGAACGGGCACTGGGAAATTTCGAGTTTTGATGTCGACCAACCGACGAAACGCGAAGGCTCGCGCTACGTGATCACGATCCAGCACCCCGAGAATGCACCGGCAGTGATCCAGTCCCCCGAAAAGCAACCACAGCACGACGGTGTGGTCGCGTTACGAACGGTGATGAACCGAAGCGAGTGGGTGGAAGGGATCGTCGTTGGGCCCGATCAGCGCCCCACTCCTGGGGCGCGCGTCCTCGCGCTTGCCTCGGCAACCTCGGACGAACCGGGGTGTGTTTCGATCGAAAGCGAGGCGGTGGCCGATTCAAGCGGTCACTTCCGATTGGGCGGACTCGACACCCGCGCGTTGTCGATACACGCCGAGCACGATCAGCACGCCCCATCTGCGCCGGTCGCGGCGGCGGCGCCTCACGACCTCGCGGCACCGACGCTTGCGCTCACGACCGGCTATCCGCTGGAGGGACGTGTCAGCCGGCCAGACGGTGCACCGATCGCAGGGCTTACGATCCGTCTCGATCACCGTGCGGCTGAGCTTCGCCGCCTCGATGAGACAGACGAGTCTGGGTCGTTCCGCTTCGGCGGCATACCCGCAGGATCGGTCACCCTGACGGGCGAAGATGTCTTCTCGCGGAGCATCGAACTTCCTTACAACGGCACGCTGGCGATCACCTCGCCGGTGCGGCGCAGACTGCGCGTCGTGCTTCGCGACGCCAAGGATGACGCACCGATCGCACCTCCGGCCCGCGTTCACTACCGCGGGCCGTACTACTCGGCAATCAGGGACCTGGAGAATCCGAATGGAGAGATCGAGTTCAGCGATCTGAGCCCCGGCACCTATCACTTCTACGTCAGCAAGGAGGGGCGTGTCGTCCCACACGCAGCCATCACCCTTTTGGATAACGGCAAGCAAGACTCACAGTTGGTGATCGCGTTGAGAACGGGGTTCAGCCTGAGTGGGCGCGTCACCGACCTGCATGGGGATCCGATCGCAGGTGCCACCGTGAACGCGGCCGGGCCATCGCACTACGACGAACACCAGTCGACGACCGACGCCGACGGCCGCTATGAACTGCGCGGCTTGAACCGTCGACACGTATGGGCTGGAAGCTGGTACTTGTTGTCGGTCCAGAAAGACGGTTTCGCGACGGTGATCGACCCTGAGTTGTTTGCGCGCAGTTGGCCCTTCGATCGGAAAGCCGACTTCAAGCTGGGACCCGGGGGCACGGTATCGGGAATCGTGCGCAACGCCGATGGGAAGGCTGCCGCCGGAGTGTTGGTGAAACTGGTGAAGCAGAGTCGTTGGTACAGCGCACCCGTTCCGTCTCCCTTCGCCGTCACCGATCAGGACGGCGGGTTCACGTTAACAGGGGTTCCGGCAGAATCTGTTTCGCTCTATGTCGGAAACACGCGGCAGGAGTTGAAACTGCACCATGCCGAAACCCGCACGCTCGAGATTCGGCTGCCGTGAGCACCGATCGCCTAGCGGGCTTTCTTTTTGTCAGCACTCAACGACTGCTCCTCGTGTTGGGGATCTGCGGACTTCAGACGCTGCATTGTATTGCAGACCAACCGCCACCCTCGAAGACGCCACGACGCGGCCCCTCGACACTCTACTGCGCCGATTCCTCAGAGTTGAGTGACATTGCACGCACGGAGCAGCTTTTCGAGTTGCGCCTTCACAGTTTTGATTGCTGGCGAGAACTGCGCGAGGCAGAGATTCGCAAAGGGTCGCTCCCAGCAGACAGCCCGGTGGGCCGAGTAGAGCTGGGATCAGAGCTCACACCCCTTCTCGCGGCGACGATGATGGTCGAACTTGCCACTCGTGACCTTGTGTGTCTGACCGGATCTCCCTGCACGGCCTGCAGGACCGACTCTTCAATCGATCCGAGCAAGCTCCCAGCCGACATCGAGTGTTGGCAGCAGGGCGCAGAGCGCTACCGAGAGACCGCGCGCAGAGCCTTCTATGATCGACAGCGCTCCTGCGTCCTCCATTTCCTCGATCAGCGTGACGACGACCTTCTGCGTCTGGCCCGCAACCTTGCTGCCGGAGAGCCTGCAGCCGAGTATCCGCCGCACGGGTTGCCTGCGCGGTTGGAACTTGTACTCGGAGAACACA
>CAZAHQ010000497.1:0-3520 GCA_964484415.1 uncultured Acidobacteriota bacterium
GGCCTGGAACCGAGGCCAATCCGCTCAGGTCAGGGCGCGGCGCCGATGGGTCGAACAAACGTTGTAGGCCCCACCACAACCACCCCCAGGTCTGGCCCACCAGCATGTACGGGATGAGGTGACACGCCCAACGACCCCAGGCCGAGCCAACCAAAATCTCAAAAACGGTTGATTTATCAGGGGTTACGTCGGTGATCAGCGGCAAGGCCGAGGCCCTGGAAAGGCCACCACCGGCGGGCTCCATGCTCGCACCGGTTGGGCGCGCGGCGTCGAATGCCGGGCCTCTGGACATTGCGCTCCATCTTTTTCCGCAGCGGCGTGGGCATCGCCGCGAGCCTCGGCGCTTCCCTGAAAAGCGCGGCCAGACACTACGTTGACGATCTGGATGGGTCAAGCATTAGAGCGCGGCCAGAGGGGGACGCGGGGACCTTGAAAGCCGCCAGTTCCACATGACCGGCCGATCCGAGCCACCCAGCGGTGACAAGATCGCGGCAATTCGAACGTCCAAAGCGGGCAACCAGCGAAACAAAAGTCTTTGTTAGCCGTCTTGACTTGGCTCAAGGGACTTGTAGGCTACGCAGCCCATGGGTGCCCTAGAAACTCGTCGACTCGTGTTTCCTTCGTGGACCAATCTGCTCGGACCAGCGATCGCCCTCGCGCTACTAGGTGGGCCTCTGTTTCTGGTGGTGTTGGGCTACTACGGCGGTTCGCCACAAACGACCGACGTTGGATACGCCCCTGTCCAACCGGTGCCGTATAGCCACGCTGTTCATGCGGGGCAACTCGGCATGGATTGTCGCTACTGCCATTTCTCGGTCGAAAAGACGGCGTTTGCGGCGATCCCACCGACTCAGGTCTGCATCAACTGCCACACCAAGATTCGAGCCACGAGCCCGAAACTCCAAGTCGTGCGCGACAGCTTGGCCACCGGCTTGCCGGTTGAGTGGATCAAGGTCCACGACCTTCCCGACTACGTCTATTTCAACCACTCGGCCCACGTTCGACGCGGCGTCGGTTGCACGTCGTGCCATGGCCGCATCGACAAGATGGAAGTTGTTTCGCAAGTCGAACGATTGAGCATGGGCTGGTGCCTGGAATGTCATCGCAATCCCGATCAGCACCTCCGTCCGCCGGAGTTCGCAACCAAGATGGATTGGGCGCCGCCCAATGGTGAGGATCGCGCCGCCTTCGGAGCGCGTTTGCGTCAACTCAACGGGATCAACCCCCCGCAGGATTGCTCTACATGTCATCGCTAGAACGGGTCGACAAGGGCGCCGCTTACTGGCGCAGTCTCGACGAGTTGGCGGACACGCCTGAGTTCCGCGGCTTTGTCGAAAAGGAATTCCCGGACTTCGCCGGTGAGATGCTCGCTCCGCCGAATCGTCGAACTTTCATGAAGCTGATGGGCGCGTCGGTAGCGCTCGCCGGTTTCACCGCGTGTCGCTGGCCCAAGGAGAAGATCATGCCGTGGGCGCGGCAACCGGACGGGCGACTGCCCGGTGTGCCGGTCCAGTACGCAACGACGTGGGACTTTGCCGGCAACGCGCTCGGTCTGTTGGTGACCAGCTACGATGGACGCCCGATCAAGGTCGAGGGGAACCCCGAACATCCGTTCAGCTTGGGTGCGGCCAGCGGGTTCATGCAGGCACTGTTGCTGGAGATGTACGACCCCGATCGCAGCCGTTACCCGATCCAAGGGAATGACGGACGCGGTTGGGAGGAGTTCGACGCGGCCTGGCGTGATGCAATGCGTACGTCGGCCGGACGCGATGGTGCCGGCACCGCGATCTTGTCGGAAGCGATCTCATCGCCCACCGTCGCCCGACTGCGCGCCGAACTGGCCAATCAATTCCCGCAGTTGAAATGGGTTGAATACGAGCCGGTATCGCGCGACAACGAGCGCGCCGGGACCACGCAGGCGTTCGGCAGTCCGATGCGCCCGCAATGGGTTGTCGATCAAGCCGAGATCATCGTTGCGCTGGACAGCGACTTCCTGCACGACCATCCGGCAGCACTGCGCAGTGCCCGTCAGTTCGCAGCGAAGCGACGGGCCGACAACGGTTCGATGAACCGACTGTACGCGTTCGAGCCGGCTTACTCGATTACCGGCGCCGCAGCCGATCATCGACTCGCGCTTTCGACGACCGAAATCTCGCAGCTCGCGTTGCACTTGGCTGGTAGCGGCAACCCGCCGGGCGGCGAGGCAGGTGCGTTGGTCGAAGCGATACGCCACGATCTTGAACAGCACCGCGGACATGGATTGGTGATCGCAGGCCCCAGGCAACCGGCTGCGGTACATGCGGCGGTTGCTCTCATCAACGCTGCCTACGGCAACGCCGGCGCTACGGTCGGCTACGTCGCCGACGATGCGGTGCGCCCCACTCACACCGAGGCGATCACGCAACTTGCGTCTGCGATGAGCGCCGGCAGCGTCGATACGCTGTTGATCCTTGGAGGTAACCCGGTCTACAACGCGCCTGTCGATACCGATTTCGCGGCCGCGCTCGCAAAGCTGAAGAACAGTTTCCACCTCGGGCTTTATCGCGATGAAACGGCGCTGGCTTGCGGCTGGCATGCGCCGATGGCGCACACCTTCGAGACCTGGAGCGATGCGCGCGCCTGGGACGGAACCGTCAGCCTGATTCAGCCGCTCATCGAACCTCTGTTCGGCGGCAAGACGGCCAGCGAACTGCTGGCAGCGGCGCTCGGCACCACGTTGCCGAAGTCCTACAACCTCGTGCGTGAAACTCACGCCGATCTGGATGAGAAGGCTTGGCGCTCCGTGTTGCACGCCGGTTTGATTGCGGGCACAGCGCTGCCAGTTGCGGCTCCGGCGCCGATTACCAGCGCTCTTGCACTCACGGTAATCGCTGCGAACCCCACGCAAGGAGCGCTAGAACTGGTGTTCTTGCCGGACAACAGCGTTTACGACGGGCGGTTTGCCAACAACGCATGGCTGCAAGAAAACCCCGATCCACTAACCAAGCTTGTTTGGGACAATGCAGTTTTGGTGGGACCTTCCACTGCCGACGCACTCGGGCTGAAACAAGCCTCGATGGCAAGACTCAGCGTTGGCGAACGTTCGCTCGATGTTGCGGTCTACACGATGCCCGGTATGGCGCCCAATGTGGTGGCGCTGTCGCTCGGTTACGGCCGCAACGGACTTGGCTGGCGCGTCTCGGAGGGTGCCGGATTCAATGCCTATGCAGTTCGCACTGCGGCGATGATGGATGTGGCGCAGGGCGCCACGCTGCAAGCCACCGGCGCGACCTACGACCTTGTGACGACACAGGATCACTGGGCGATCGATAGCATCGGCACCAAGGAAACACAGCGACGCATCCCGGAGCTCGTGAAGGAAGCGACGCTGGAGGAGTACAAAGCCAACCCCGAATTTGCGGCGCACGGTGAGATCAAGCTGTTCAATCTGTGGACCGACCACGAGTACGAAGGCCACAAGTGGGCGATGGCGATCGACCTGTCGGCCTGCATCGGCTGCGGCGCTTGCACGATGGCTTGC
>CAZAHQ010000498.1:0-3520 GCA_964484415.1 uncultured Acidobacteriota bacterium
CACCTAGAAAGCCTAGGTGGCGCGCACGAGCGTGTTGGCTCGAATTGAAAGGGAAATCATGGAATCCGAAGAGACCCAGGGGACGCGATTGCATTGCCGATTCAATCCTGAGTGTCGTCACTACCGCGTAGTGCGCATGTACTTCGACCGTGGGATACCGTCGCGGACCATCGCGCGCAATCTCACGCTCGCCGAAGCGCAAGCACATTGTCAAGATCCGGAAACGTCGAGCAGGACCTGCGCGGGCAAGGTTGGACGCGCTAGGACGCGCAAGCTCGGCCCGTGGTTTGATGGTTACGACACGAACTAGTTCGAAAGGGAAGCATCATGACGCAACGTGAACGCGATGAGACGGTAGCTAGGCTTGCGATTGAGGGATGGAAAGTAGACGCGATTGCGCGTCTACTGCGCGCAGCAAAGAAAGCGCAACGTGCGGCCGTACTCGAATGCAATGGACCGCCCGACCGATGCCACGACGAGCACGCGCAAGCCGCATGGGTCAAGTGGCTCGCCGAATACTCGAACAAGGCCGCACGCGCGGTAGAGCTTGCTTGCAAGGGGCAGCCGATCATCGGCTATCGCATCGACGGCGATCCGCGGGGCAACGTAGTCAAGCTCCACCTGAAATCGGGAATCTACAACGATTGGGGCGGGCTCTATTGGGGCATCCCCACCTAGCCTAGCCTCACCCACCATAACCCGCTGCCGCATAACTAGCGGCCCGGAGGTTCTATGGATACTCGCGCGGAGCTTCGCGCACTTATAGCCTCGCATCGTCTCGCGCGTCGAGATGTTGCGGGGCTTTTGCACGTTAGCCTCGATTCTGTGCATAGCTGGCTACGGCCGCCAGGCAATGCCGCGAGCCGTGAGCCGCCCAGAATGGCCGTAGAACTCCTAAGGCTGCGCTGTATCGAGCGCGAGCGCGAACCCTTGCCATAGTGAAGGGTACCAGCGCGATCGGCGATCCTAGGAGGTGAATGACCATTCGGTCAGGACTGCCAGGGATCAGGGGATCGTCGAGGCGACGGATTGAGCACTGAGCTTGCACTGTCCACGGTTTGCCTCGTGAAACCCCAATTCAGTCACAGTCCCTACTTTGGGTCGCAGTCCCTTGTTGCACTGTCCATGATTCGCGCCCTACTTGAACTCTTCCATCAGCGCCGCCGTGCCCACCGCGTTGATGCGCTTCTCTGGCCCATGCACGATCAAGCTCATTTCCAGCCCCAGGACCGTATTCGCCCCAAGCTCGCGCGCCTTGGCTGCTAAGTCTGAGAGCGCGTCGTCGATCGCTTTCGCCCACTCAGGCCCAGGGCCGACGAAGATCGTCTCGTGCGCCACGGGGCCGAAAAAGGCCCGACTCGCCTTGCCACCAACCCACGGGTTCTCCCAGAACTCTACACCGTCCACAATCGCGAGCGGCTCGGTTCGCGCAGGCTTGATCTCGTGCTCGTGCGCGAGGATCACAGCCCCCTCATCACTTCGATCAGACGTTGCGCGCGTTGACCCACTTGCCCGGCCCATGCGCTGCGCTGCATCTCGTCTGCGGCGCGCTCCAAACATTCCCCACCCCCACCACTCAGGTACTCGCCGATCGCAGCCCAGAACCGCTTGAACTTCGCGATCCCCAGCGGCCCGAGGTTGAATGCCATGTTCACGAGCACGCGCTGGCGAGGCTCATCGAGCGACCGCCACCGGGGTTCGATCACGTCGAGCGTCGCGCAGGCCCGGTCGATCGACCGATCGAGCAAACTGTCGATGATGTCATCAGGCAGCCCATTCGAGTCGAGGTTCCAACCGCAGCCGATCGTGAGATAGCCCCGCGTGTCGCGGTAAGGGAACCGCTTGCGCCCCTCGTCGCGCTCAAGCTCGGATCGCATCACGCTGCGGTCGAAGCTCATTTCTCTCTGTCCACGATCGCCGTCGTCGTGAACGAATCCATCGACTCTCCGATCGGCTCATACCACGGGGCCATCCAGAGCTTCGCGTAGGTGCGCGAGCACCCAAGCCGCACCAAGCGATCTTCTTCCTTCCTGCGCCATTCGCGAAACAGGCGCTCATTCTCCGGGTCTGCCGGCTGGTCCGAGCGCCACCGCTTCGCCTTGCGAACCTCTGCTAGTGACGTCGCGTTCGCCACCGCATCGCGGCCCTCTTGCGTGATCTCGTACATGAACACGTTGTGCGCGGTGCCGGGCACCTTCTCGCTCGTCAACCAACCGAACGCACGGAGCCTCGACAGCGCCATGCTCACCGTGTGCCGATAGCTGTCGATCGCCTTCACGATCTCGGCGCACGTTAGCGGGCGATTGGCAGCGATGAACTGCTGCATCACCTCGTATGCGTTGGAGGTGCGCGTGAGCCGTTTCGGTGGCGGCTCTCGCCGCTTGCGCTTCTGCTCGGTGCCATACACGGGAACCTTGATCGCCGAGTCACTCACAGGTCAGCTACCGTCACTTGCACACCCTCTGCGTCTTTATCCGTCTCGTACATCTTGTGAACGATGATCTCGCAGACCTGCGCGTCATCGTCGTACAGCACGCCCTTCATGGCATCGAGGCACGCGCGCAGTAGCTTGTCCCCGTCTGGTGGCACCGTGGGCCGCAGGCGCGTCGCCGACTTCGGGCGTCGCACGAAGAACATCAGCTTCACGCTCTTCGCGCAGGCCATGTCCACCTTGACGTTCCTCGACGCCATGCGCGCTGCATCAGCCACGAGCTTGCGCCAATCACGCACGGCTGGCTTCTGCGGCATCACGATGCGCCCCGTGGTCGCGGACACGAAGCCGGACATGGAGCCTTGGGGGACAGGCTTGCCAGGGACGAAGAATTGGATCACGCCGCAGGCCGATCGTCATCATCGTCGCGGACTACTCGCAGCACTGAGTTATTTTGCTCAGTGCGTTGAGCAAACCGAACGTGGGGCAACTCGCACCACAGCCAGTAGAGCCCCGCGCCCACCATCATCCCGAGTACGAAGTCCACTACTTCGCCACCGACAAGAACGCGAGCAACGTCCCCACCACCACGAACCACGCAAACACAAGGATCATTTCTTCTCCATCGGTTGGCACACCGCACAAGAGCACGACATGGGGTCCACCCACGGCGGCGGATCGCTCGCGAAGCGCCCCCGCGATGGCCTCAACGTGTACGTCCCTCGCCAGCCCGGCTCGGCTGTATGCACACCGAGGTAGCTCGGATCACCGAGCGGCGGCAGCTCGCGCGACTCGCGTGGAGTACACCGCCCACCCTCGACGTACTCGGCGAGGTCGAGATCGACTGTGGTTCGCAATGCGAGCGAGGGAGCAGACCGTGGCGACCGGCCAGGGTTGTCACGTTCTCTCGGAACCCCCGAGACGCCCCCCCGCTCGCGCAGCGACTTCAACGGTGAACCCCGTCCGGCAGCAACACCGCGCCCGGCACCGCCGCCGACACCCGAGCCCATTCAAGCTCTCGACCCTCGTGCAACGGGTCCGCACCGCCCGCTCCGAGCATCTTCTCCGGCTTGCCCTCAGACTTCCTCC
>CAZAHQ010000499.1:0-3519 GCA_964484415.1 uncultured Acidobacteriota bacterium
CTCGATCTTGACGCTCCTCTCGATGACTTGCTCCCCGAGGTGAGTGGTTACGGCGGTCGCTCGCCCAGTTTCGTGGACCTGATGGCCCATCGAGCTGGTCTTAAAGCATGGATTCCGCTGGCTCGTTCGAGCAGTCTTCAAGCCGACGTGCTTGTGGAGATTGCGCAATCCCCATCAGCGCAGGTCGGAGTTGCGTTGTACAGCGACCTCGGGCCGATTTGTGCTGGGATCGCGCTTCAGCGACTGACCGGGATGGACCTCGGTCAACTGCTGCAACGTTGTGTGATCCAGCGCATGGGTGTTTCGGCGGAAGACCTTCGCTTCGGTCCAATCGCCAAGGACCATCTCTGGCGCGTCGCGCCGACCGAGATCGGGCGTGCGAAAGAGCAGGCGTTGATGACCGACCTCGGCGGTCATCCTGAGGGGGTGCCCATGAGGATCGCCGAACCACTGCGCGGGATCGTCCATGATGGCAACGCCGCAGCGATGGGTGGCGTTGCCGGCCATGCAGGGTTGTTCGGCACTGCAGCTGCTGTTTTTCGTGTCATTTCAGCGTTCGTCGACGACGACGGTCCCTTATCGGAATCGTCTCGTTTGCGCGCGCGGACGGCGCTGGCCGCCAGTCACGACGACTCACGCAGCTTTGGTTTCCAGTTGGGGGTCGCACGAAGCGCGCCGGCGGGGAGGTTCGGCCAGGATTCGTTCGGACACGTTGGCTTCACCGGGACTTCGGCCTGGGTAGCGTTTCGGTCTCGATCCGTTGCGGTACTGCTCACCAATCGAGTGCATCCCGTGTGGCGCGAAGCTCCCATGCAACAGCGGCGCCGCGAGTTTCACGATCTAGTGGCCGCGATACTCCGACTGGAAACGAACTGATGGCAGAAACCGATCTGCTCACACTGTTTCCTCGCGAGGCGCCCACCCGGCGACGAGGAAGAACTCAGGCGCTGACGCTGGCGGTGATGCTGCATCTTCCGTTCGTGACGTTTCTCGCGATCGTTCTGTTCTTTCTGGAACCACTTCCGGAAACCAAACTCAAACCGGACGTCGAGATCTCGTTGCTACAGCAACCTCCGATTCCCGCCGTTCGGCCTGCACCACCGATGGTGCAGCCGCGGCAACAGCAACGAGCCGAATCAGTCAGACGCTCCGATCAAGGCGACAAGCCACCGTTGGTTCAGCCACCCGGTGCGCCTCGCGAACTGGATGAACGATCGACCGGCACCGAGTCGCCGCGTCGTGGGACGCCAGAAGATCAGGACGTGACGCGTGAACCCCAGGAACAAACACTCCCGCCAGAGCCCGCCACTGGGGACTCGGCCGGTTCACCCTCCTCAGCGGCACCGCCCACGGATCTAGATCGCGAGAACGATCCCCGCGGAGTCATTCGGCAAAGAAGCGGAGCATCCGGCACGAACAATGACGACGATCTGCCGCCGCGAGCGAGGACAGACAGAGGAGCGAGTGAAGGAACTGGAAAAGGGCTCGATTTTCGTCAACGTCTTTCGAAGGGATACCAGGGGAACATCCGATTCGACAACAACGACTACGACTGGGACGACTACCAGACCAAGATCTACTGGCTCGTCTATCGAGCGTGGTTGAGGCAGTTGCTCGACGCAGCGCCTCGCTTTCGTCGTGAGGAATTCCAGAAGGGACTCAACGACATCGACTCCGAGTGTCGAATCCACTTCCAGATCCATCGAGACGGTACCGTTTCCGATATCGAGGTGATTTACGAGGGGAGGGTCGTGACTCTTGCTGAAGCATCCGCGAAGACGTTGTCGCAGGTTTCTCCCTTGACGCCACTGCCATCTGACTCGCCGCGAGATGTGGAAGGGGTGACGTATACATTCATCATCTACGGCGATACCACGGCCGCAGCGCTCGAGTACGGTCTCACACGTGAGCGCGCTGCCGGGGAGTTCTAGGTCTTGCGAATCATCGGCGGCGAGTTTCGCGGCAGAACATTGGCTGCGGTTCCAAAGAGCGGTGTCAGACCGACCGCAGATCCGGTGCGCGAAGCGTTGTTCAACATCCTGGGCCAGCAACTCGACGGCCAGAGTTTCGTCGACCTTGCCGCCGGTACCGGAGCGGTGGGGTTGGAGGCTTATTCGCGCGGCGCTCGTCCGGTTGCCTTGGTCGAGAAGGACCACGGTGCCATCCAGACGATCCGCCGAAACATCGAGCGTCTCGAGGGCGGCGGTGCACCATTGCAGGGGTTGATTCTGATTCACTCCGATGTCGCCAAGTGGCTCAGATCGGACGCGTCATCCCTGTTGCCCCGAATCGATCTTGCATTTATCGACCCCCCCTACGGCTTTCCGACCCTCAGATTGTGGTTGGAGGCGCTCCGAAACTCAGGCTGCCTGACGGCAGAGAGCCTGGTTGTCGTCGAGCATCGTTCTGGGGATCCACCCCAGACCACCGCCGGTTTTCAGACCGAATGGACCCGGCGTTACGGGGATTCCGGGCTCACTGCGCTGGCCCTGGTCTGATATGGATCGACCTTCCCAAAGGGGGGAAGGGTCCATCTTGGGGACATTGCCCTGTCGGTGGACAGGAACCTAGATTGCCTCGGGGCGGAACGACGGCTAGAGGGCCGCTTTCCGCACGGAGGCGTGGATGAACAAGATCGGGGTTCGTTGTCGTCTGGGATGGGCCGTGCTGGCGATGCTCATGGCGAGCGGTTCGGTCCTGTATGCAGAGGACAAGCTAGACGACGCCAAGGCGGGCTACGTGCCCCCACCGAAGAATCTCAAGCTGGTCGGTAATCACTGGACCCCTTACGACGCGGCCCAGCCACCTGAAGGGGCTGAGGTGCACGTGGTCGTGGCTGGCGATTGTCTTTGGGCGCTTGCCGACAAGTACTACAGCGATCCGTACCTTTGGCCGACGATCTGGGACGCCAATCGCTGGGTGACCTATTCCCACTGGATCTACCCGGGCGATCCACTCGTGATTCCTGCAAAGCCGAACCTTGTCGCTGGGGCGGAGACCTCGACACCTGAGACAGCGGCTCCCGAGGCCACGAGTGGGCAAGAAGAACAGGCGGTCGAGCAGGCATCGGCGCCAACCCGTTCAGCAACCCCCAGCCGTCCAACCGGCCCGGTCTTGGTGCCGGCGGCAGAGCAGGTCGAGATTGCCTGCGCGGGACAGCTGTACGAGCACTTCGACCCGAACCCGCTCACGATCTCGGGTCGAGAGACCGACAAGAAAGAAATGCAGGGCGATGGAGACATCGTCTTTCTATCCGCGGGCCGCGACATGAACATCGCACCCGGGAGCGAGTTCACGGTCGTTCGTCCTGGCGGTGTCGTGAAGCATCCAACCACCCAGAAGCCGGCTGCCGTCTTTGTGCAACGGATGGGTCGTGTAAGGGTGATTGCGGTGCAGACCAACTCGGCGACGGCGGAGGTGACGCTCTCTTGTGATGGCTTGGGGGTGGGAGACTACCTGATCCCGTACAAGTAGATGCCCGTTCCGATGATCGAGCGCACGCCTTTGGCGCGCTTCGAC
>CAZAHQ010000500.1:0-3517 GCA_964484415.1 uncultured Acidobacteriota bacterium
CAAACCGCCGCCCAAGAAGATCGAAACCAAGATCGTGTCGCTGGAAGAAAGCGGCGCGGCGTACGCCAACCACTGCTCCAGCGGCATGAACTGAGTGGTGAAGGTTGCGGCGCCGGTGAGGCCGGCGACACGCAGAAACGAACGTCGGCTGAGTGAGTTATTCATGGGCGCGGTCCTCAGTTGGTCTGTGCGGTTGGGGAGAGGCAGACGAACTTGAGCAGCGTGGCCGCAATCGTGTTGCGGTCGAGCTGCTCTGTTCGCAGGCGTTCCAATAGAGAGATCCCCTCGGAGCGAACCGGCGAGGCTGGATCGACGCTCAGGTCGAACAGCTTGAAGATCCCGTCGATTGCCTCGTCGCTCGGAAGCTTGATCAACTTCCAGATCGCGTGTTTTGGATTCTGTCGCAGCCTTGGACCGATGGCGTCGACGATGGTCGCCTTGGCCAGAATCGTCGGCAGCCCGAGCCAACGGGCTTCAGGTCGCCGCCACCATCCGAAAACTGTCGGCTGAAAGAAAAGCTGCAAACCCATCTGGTCGGTGCCGCCCTGTTGCAGCGGATCGTAACGATTGTCGGGGTAGAACGGCGCACGTAGCGAAAGGGCGCGCAGAAGCATCACCGACCATTCGATCGGGTTCTTGAGTTTGCCGTTGCGTGACGCTGCGGAATAGAAGGACGGATGCTTGAAGATCGCGCGCAGTCCATCGGCGATCACCAGCTTGCCTGAGCTGAGAAACGCCGGGGCCAACTCGTTCACCAGGTCGGCGCTCGGCGCAAAGTGCGCGAAATACTCCCACAGCAATCGGGCCAACGTTCGAGCCAGTTGCTCGCCTTGGCCGGTGGGTGAGCAGAGATACTCGACGATGCTCCGCGCGTCGCTGTCACGGCTCTCGCCGGTGAGGTCCCAATTGGCGGTGATGCCGAAGAATGTCTTGTCAGCGTCGTGATCGTGCAGATTCGTATCGAAGGTGTAGTGCGTGAACTTGTTCTCTTTGGCGTTGAGCGCGAGCGTGTAGCCGGTGGCCGCGCGTGCGGCTGCTACCACCTCGGCCTGTGTGTAGTGGCCGACGCCAAGGCTGAACAACTCGAGCATTTCGCGAGCGTAGTTTTCGTTGGGGTTGTCGACGGTACTGGCCCAGTTGTCCAGATACAGGAGCATCGCAGGATCTTTGCTGGTCTCTGCGAGCAGCGTTTGATAATCACCCAAGGCGTGGCGACGGAACAACAGATGCTGGCCGAGCAAGGTGCGGTGCGTGCAGTAGATCCCATCTTTGTCCAGCGATGACACCAACAAGCCGTGCCAGAACAGCGTCATTTTCTCGCGCAGCGGATGTGGCACCGATGGCTGTGACGCGACGAAGCGCGAGGCGGTCATTCGATCGATGAACCAACGCCCCAAGGCGATCGTCTGGAAGTACGGGACGTCGCTGTTGCACTGCGGGCGCGCCATCACCGGAGGCGCCGGTGTGTACTTCGGTTCGTTGGTCAGGCGCGGATTGTCGAGAATCTGATCGACCACATCAGCCATCGAGGGCATTGCAACGAATTGGTCGATTTCAGTGCGGGTCCCGCCAAAGCCTGCTCTACGCAGCAGCAGACGAACATCGCTCTCGCTGGGCATCAGCCCCTCCATACCGGGTGTCGTTGCGAAGGCGACCTTCCGTCGGGCAGAGCGGATGGTTACGTTCGGGAATGGTGCCACGAGAATGTGCGTCCGGGAAAGGGGATTGCCGAGCTCACGACCGTGACCCATCCGCAGTTCGAGATGGATCGGATCACAATCAACAGTGAACGTGACGATCGAACCGCCACCGCAGGCAGGTGCGTCGGGCACCTCCGGGCCGGGACTTCGGCGCCGCTACGAGATCAATCGCTCGCGCAACGCCTTGGCCACCGCTTCGCTCTTGGAGTGCACCTCGAGCTTTTCATAGACCCGTCGGAGATGAAACGAGACCGTGTGCTGGGTGATATCGAGTTCCGCGGCCGCGGTCTTGTAGCTGTGCCCCTCGACGAGCAGCTTCAGGATCCGCTGCTCGTGCGGCGTCAACTCATAGTTGGCGCGCGGCGGCGGCCGAAACTCGCGAAACAAAGTGACAACCTTACGCGCCACCTCGGGGGTCATCGGGGAACCGCCGGCCTTGGCCTCGCGTAGAGCGTCGATCAGCTTTTCAGGAGGTGTGTTCTTCAATAGGTAGCCGCAGGCACCGGCGCACAACGCTTCGAAAATACGCTCGTTGTCGTGATAGACCGTCAGCACCAGCATCGGCAGCGCAGGGAATCGTTGGCGCAACAGGCGAATCCCTTCGATCCCGCTCATGCCTGGCAATCCGATGTCGACCAAGGCCACATCGAACGCGGTCTGTTGCATTCCGACTAGAGCTGCTTCCATCGATCCGTACGTGCCGGCGGATTGAAACCCAGGCTCGGAATCGAGTAGTGACTGCAGTAGCGTGCGCAGCTCTGACCGATCTTCGATGACTGCCACGCGGATCGAGTTGCTGTCACTCATGTGCTCCCCGCGCTTCTCAGTTGGGCCGGACGCAGCGGCACGAACAGCACCACCTCGGTACCGGTTCCCGGGGTTGAGTTCACTTGCAGCGAACCACCGATCGAAGCGGCCCGTTGGCGCATGTTGATCATGCCATTGCCTTGGCCGACCGCGGTCGCCTCGAAGCCGCGACCGTCATCGGCGATCCGCGCTTCCACACCGCTCTGCTTGCGCTCGACGAAGAGCGACAGCGAGCGAGCGCCGGAGTGTTTGATCGCATTGTGAATCGCTTCCTTGCTGATCAGGTAAAGCGCGCGCCGCGTGTCGGGATTGAGACTCGGATCGTCCTCGTCGGTGTTGGCTGTGAGCGTGACGGAGAGACCCTTCGGCTCCGCCAACTCGGTTGCGAACCAGCGCAACCTGCCTACCAGATCGCTCAGTCGATCGCGCTTGGGATTGATCGACCAGACGATGTCGCTCATCGAGTCGACCAACTCGCGCGAGACGGCGGCGATCTTGTCCAGCCCTGCTTGTGTATCGGCACGACCGGTGGCGGCTTGGCGCCGGGTGACATCACTCAGCAACGCAATGTGCGTCAGGCTCGCTCCGATTTCGTCGTGAAGATCGCTGGCGATTCGGCTGCGAACGCGCTCCACGGCGAGCAACCGCTGGACGCGTTGACGCACAAGGAGAAAGGCGACGCCGACAACCATGGCGAGCAACCCGCTCACAAACCACCAGCGCCGCCAAACTGGGGCTGGCAGCGTCCATTGCAGCGCGGCCGGTGCCGAGACGCGCCTGCCATCTTGACTCGTGGCTCGCACCTGCACGTCGTAGCGCCCCGGCGCAAGCTGCGCCAACTGCAACACCGGCACGGGGCTGGGTGCGCCCCATTCACCTTCATTCTGGAATTGCACTTGATAGCGAACATCAGTGGCGTCGAGCAGCGCCGGCGAGGTGCCGGCAAGCTCGAGGTTCTTGTCGTCGACAGTCAAGTTTCCAAGCTGTCGGCGGTCCGACCCGGAAAGCGG
>CAZAHQ010000501.1:0-3514 GCA_964484415.1 uncultured Acidobacteriota bacterium
CGCTCAGAAACGGACGCTGGTGAACGAGGCACTCGAATTGTCGATGCCTCCGCGCCGCCCCGACGCAGGACGCCTGGTCGAGGCCATGCGCTACACGCTGCTTCTACCTGGGAAGCGGTTGCGTGCGGTGATCTGCGTAGCGACGGCCGATGCGTTCGGCGGTCGAGAGAAAGACGCGCTGGCCTTGGGTGTGGCGGTCGAGATGGTGCACGCCGCGTCGTTGATTCTCGATGACCTGCCGCAGTTCGACGACGCGCGATTGCGGCGCGGACAGCTCGCCAATCACCGCAACTTCGGTGAAGCGACCGCGATGCTCGCGTCGATCGGATTGCTCACCGCCTCGTTTCGGCATCTCACGCAGCAGTTGCCCACCAAATGGCTCGGGCCCGACCTCGCCTCACCGGCCGTTGCCACGCTCGCCGAGGCGGTCGGTGAGAACGGCATGGTGGCGGGCGAGGCGCTCGATCTGTTGGCGCGAGGCACGCAGCCGAACCTGGACGAGATGGAGCGGATTCACGCGCTGAAGACCGGCAGCCTGTTCATCGCCGCAACGGTCGAAGCGGCACGCTTGGCCGGTGCTGGAACTTTCGAGCAAGCGGCGTTACGCGCCTACGCGAAAAACTTGGGACTCGCGTTTCAGATCGTCGACGATCTGCTCGAGGTCACGTCGGCTCCGGAGCAAACCGGCAAGCAGAGCGACGTCGTCGATGAAGCGCCCAGCTTCGTGACGCTCGCTGGCGTCGAAGGCTCGCGCCAGATCGTGCACGAGTTGATTCAGACGGCGGTGCAGAGCCTCGCCCCGCTCGGCAAGCGGGGCGAGTTGCTGGCGCAGTTGGCGTTGATGTCGGAGCAGCGCGATCGGTGAGCGAACGAACGCCGCCAGTTCGTCCCGGGTCTCGCTACGACGAGGTGCGCCGTGCGCTCCACGAGCGTGGCTATCTGGAGCCGCCACTGGAGCGATTGTTCTTGGGGGGGCAGAGCGGCGCCCGGCGTGGGGCGTGGTTTCTCAACGCGCTGCTTGCAGGATTGTTTGCGGGACCGCCGCTCGGTGTGTTGTTGGCTGCGGTGGTCGTCGCGCAGAGTGGCGGGTTGATCCCGCTCTGGCCTGACGGCGTGATCTACGCGGCGTTCTTCGCTCCGGTGCTCGGTGCCGCGGTCGGTGCGATCGAGATCGCGGTCGCGCTGTGCATTCGCTGGTCCTCGCGACGCGGGACGCTCTCGCCACGTCGCGCCGCTTGGATCGCCGGTGTGGCAGTCGGTGTGGTCTTCTCGGCTTATCTCGGTTTTTGGGCGGTGAAACAGACCGGCGCTTTTGGTGCGCGTGATTTCGTCTGCCTGTTGGCCCTGGCAATTGGCGCCGGCTATGCCGGGAGGGTGGTCTCCGCCGCGGCGCTGGTGGAAGCGGCCTATGCCAGCGGACGTGTTCCAACCGAAGGCCGACCGCGGCTCTGGCGCGCACTGTTGGGCGCGGCGGCGGTCTTCGTGCTGCTCGCCGCATTGTTGGCAGGTTCGACGCGACTCGGCTCGGGCAGTCCCGTCAACGATGCGCGAGCGCACGACAGTCCCAAGACGCTTGCTGTGTTCGTTGCGTGGGACGGTTTGAGTCGCGAGTTGGCGCATGGCATCGAACGAGCAACGGGATCCGGAAACGAATCGAACGGGTGGATTGCGCGCGAGACAAAAGCCGTGACCGTGCAACGCAGTGACGCTTCCGATCCTGTGTCGTTTTGGACGACAGTTGCCACCGGTTGCTCGGCCGATCGGCACGGCGTGCGTGCGACGTTGCTTCCAACCTTGAGAGGAGGTCAAGCTCCGCTGATCTCACATGGTGTGGCGGCAGGCCCACTCGAGTTGCTCGCGCGGTTGTTGCCGACGCAGCCCCGCATCGCGCGCGCAGGGGTCCGCACCGTTCCCGCGGTGTGGGAGGTTGCGGCCGACGCGCGCAAGACGGCCGTCGTCGGGTGGTGGGCCACATGGCCTGCGTCGAAACCGGGTGAGGCGGGAGGGTACGTCGTCAGCGATGGCGCCTTGGCGGCCACGATCGCAGGGCGATCGATCGATCAGGCGATCTTCCCCGCAACATGGGGCACCCATGAGTCTCCGACCTGGTTGGCTCGGGCGAGGGGAGCAGCGGGAGCGGCACCAGCGAACGACCAGCGCGGCGATCGGCTCGCATGGGAAGCGCTGGTCGGTGATCTGTACTTGGTCGAAGCGCTCGCTGCTGTGACCCATGACCCGGAACTCCGGGCGGTGTTTATCTATCTCCCGGGCCTGGATGTGGTACGCGAGCGCTCGCGTCGAGGTGGCGAGGACCCGTTCACGATCCTGGAGCGGCTGCGCCGGCACGCCGTGTCGGTCGATGCGGCGCTCGCTCGTGTGAGCGACTCGCTGCACATCGATCGGCAGCGTGCCCTTTCGATCAGCTTGATGGGCTGGCCGGGTCGCGCCGCGGAAGGGGAGAGCGGTTGGTGGGTCTCGGACCTTTCCGAGGAACGGGTGCGTGACACGGACCCGGAGGTGACGGCGATTGCGCCCACCTGGCTCGCGCTCGAGGGTCTGAGCGTCGACGCCCGGATGTGCGGCGAATCATGGGGGCTGGTCGCACCGAAGGTCCAGACCCGCGTCGCCCCCGCCAAGCCAGCTCCCGCCTCGGAGGCGTTCGAGCAGGACGTCTTGGAACGGCTGCGAAGCTTGGGGTACGTCGACCAGTAGGCTCGGCCGTGCAACGAGATCGGGGTGCGAACCAATCTGGAGTCCTGTTTCAACTTTGTGCGTTGTCGCGCCAAAGGCTGACCGTATACTCCCGCGGCAAAGGAAGGACATGACAGGGAATCCGCAGGATCGAGCCCCCTCGGCGGAGGCTCTGGCAACCAGGGTATTTCGCCGAAACCCGACCGTTTCGTTCACCCGTTTTGGTGAGGAAGGGCTGTTGGTCGTACCCAAAGCGAGCTGGAACATGGTGCTCAACGGGGCCGGCGCCCGGGCGTTCGAGTTGATCGATGGTGTCCGCACCGTCGGCTCGGTGGCTCAGGCGATTTTCGAAGAGTTCGATGCCCCGTCCCTGGACGAGGTCGAGGCCGATCTTGCAGAAATGGTCGCCGACCTCTGCGGCCGTGGTGCCTTGGAAGAAGTACTCAACTAGGACGACGCACGCGAGGACACGATCGTGTCGATGACGCCATTCGGCGAGTTGATGAATCGGGCATCGTTGCAGTTGCGCCCTGTAAGCGCGCAACTGGAACTGACCTACAAGTGCAACCTGCTTTGTTCTTTCTGCTACAACTCGCCCAAAGCTCGGAAAGAGCTTGACGGCGACCAGTGGCTCACAGTGCTCGACAAGCTCAAGACCGCCGGTGTTTTCAACATCACGCTCACGGGCGGTGAAGCGTTCTGCCATCGCGATTTCTGGCGAATCGCGCAGGGGGTGCGCGATCGCGGCTTCGTGCTGAGGGTTTACACCAACGGTGTGCTGCTCGCCGATATGGACAAAGCCAAGCGCTATGCCGACCTCGCC
>CAZAHQ010000502.1:0-3497 GCA_964484415.1 uncultured Acidobacteriota bacterium
CGTGAAGCAGCCGGCTTGAAACGGCTCGCCGGTTTGGAACTGCACGATGTCGGGCGCCTCGGCCAACTCACGTTCCAACGCATTGAGCGTGCCGGCCGTGCCGTACACCGGGGTGCCGAAGCGGCGCGTGAACGTGCGCAGCCCTGCAATATGATCGCCGTGCTCATGCGTCAGCAGGATCAGGTCGATCCGTTTGGGATCCTGCCCGACAGCCTCCATGCGACGACACAATTCACGCGTGGAGAATCCGGCATCGATCAACACCGTCGACGTGCCGCAGCGAATCAGCGTGGCGTTGCCGCGCGAGCCGGACCCCAGCACCACGATCTCGATCACGCGCGATCCTCCGGCACGAGCAAATCGTCGGCTGTCATCTGTCGAGATCGTCCATCAGCGGGTTCCGGTGTGACCGAAGCCGCCGGCGCCGCGCTGGGTCGCGTCGACCGCATCGACCGGTGTCACGATCACGCGCTGGACCGGCGCGATGATCAGTTGCGCGATGCGCGCCCCCCGCTCGATCGTGAACGGTTGATCGCCGAGATTGACCACTAGGACTTTGACCTCGCCGCGATAGTCGCTGTCGATGGTGCCGGGTGCGTTGGGCAACGCTAGGCCGTGATTGAGGGCAAGACCCGAACGCATCCGCACCTGTCCTTCGAAGCCAGGAGGAATCGCCAGTTTTATTCCGGTCGGAATCAACGCTCGCTGACCCGGCTGCAGTTCATGAGGAGTCTCGACGGCGGCGCGCAGATCCATCCCGGCCGAGCCCTCGGTGGCGTACGCCGGCAACGGCAACCCCGCCCCGTGCGGCAGCAGTTCGACCCACAATTCCGGCAGTGCCCGACTCACAGCACCATGTCCTTTTGGTTGAGTTTGAGTTTGCTGGTACGGCCGACGGCCGCGATGGCAACCGGACCACGGAACAAGCGTGCCGCCATCTCTTGGATCTCGATCGGCCCGGCACTGTGGAGACGCTCGAGAATCTCTTGTGTGCTCATCGAACGGCCCAGCACCATCTCTTCGCGCGCCATGCGACTCATCCGACTGCTGGTCGATTCCAGCGACAAGAGCGTGTTCCCCTTCAGGTGATCGCGTGCTACTTCCACCTCATCCTTGCTCGGAGCGTGTTGGGCAAGGTTGCGCAGCTCCTCCATCGAGATGTCGATCACTTCCTGGACCTTGTCCGGCGAGGTGGCCGCATAGATGTTGATCAACCCGCCCCCTTCGTGCGCCTGAATGTTGGAGCCAACCGAGTAGACCAGCCCGCGCTCATCGCGGATCCGCCGGAAGAGTCGGGAACTGATGCTGCCCCCCAAAACCGTGTTGAGCATGTGGAGCGTAAACCGCGATTCGTCCCCCGAGGACAAGCCGGGCAGGCCGAGCAACAGATGGACCTGTTCCATTTCCTTCTTGTTTTCGAGCGCAATACCGGGCTTGAACTTCGGACCGCGACTCGTCTCCGAGCGCTTCCCTGCCGCCAAGCCGGAGAATGCGTCGCGAATTCTCTGTTTGTTCTTCTTGCTCAGCTTACCGGCCGCAGAGACCACCAGATTGGGCGGAACGTACGCCTGACGAAAGAAGTTGAGCACCGTCTTGCGGCTCATCTTGGAAACCGAGTCCTCGGTTCCTTGGATCGGTCGCCCCAACGGGTGACCGGCCCAGAACTTCTCGGCAAACAGGTCGTAGAGCCGTTCTTCCGGAGAGTCCATCACCATTCGGATCTCTTCCAGGATCACACGCCGCTCGCGCTCCATCTCTTCGGCGTCGAAGCGTGGGCGGCGCACGATGTCGCTCAACAGATCGATCGCGAGCGGCAGATGCTCGTCGAGCACGCGGGCATAGAAGGTGGTGGTTTCCTTGGTGGTGAACGCATCGATGTTTCCTCCGATGCGGTCGGTGAGCAGCGAGATCTCGCGCGCGGTGCGGGTCTCGGTGCCCTTGAACACGAGATGTTCGAGGAAGTGACAGATCCCGGAGAGGCGTGTCGGTTCGTGTCGGCTCCCCATCCGCAGCCAGACACCGAGTGCCGCACTTTGAACCCCCGGGATCTCTTCAAACAGCAGGGTGAGTCCGTCGGGGAGAATTTCTCGTTCGATCATGCAGGCCTCATAGCGCAAACGACGTGACGGGGATTACTGAAAGCCAGGGAGTTGATCGGCCAGATCGCAACCGAGTAGGAAAAGGGCGGTGAGTATGCCATGCCATCCGCGATAATCCCGGCCCCTGCTCGACGAGGTTCGGACCCGGAGGTACAGGCACGGTGACTGGCGAGAGCGGCGACTCCGAGAGAGTGCGCGAGAACCCGGTCACGATTCGACGTGAGGTGCTCGATCCCGGGCGTGGCGCGCATTTCGTGGTGGCGGCCTCGAACGACAGTCGTGTGCGAGTCCACGACGCCATTCCAGGAGAACGGGTCCAGGTGCGGCTCGAAAGTGACGACCCTTCGTGGGGGCGGATTGTCGGCTGGGACCACGCTTCCTCCGATCGACGAGATCCACCCTGCCGCTACGCATCATCGTGCGGCGGTTGCCACTGGCTCTCGATCGACGAGAGACGTCAGCAAGCGATTCGACGGGAGCGCCTGTTCGCGTTGTGCGCTGCGCACGGAATCGACTTGAGCGCAGCGGCGATCACCGAGATTCCATCCAGGGATGCGATTGCCTATCGCCATCGCGCGCGACTGCAAATCGACGGAACGGTTCGTCCGGCGCGCATTGGATTTCATGGCGATCGCGATTGGACGATCGTCGACGCGACCGTGTGCGCCATGTTCGCACCGCCATTGGCCCGCGCTTACGAGTCGGTGCGCAGCTTGATCCTCGGCGACGCGACCGACGCGATCGCTGACCTTACCGGTGCGGAGATCGTCGCGCTGGAAGGGAGCATGGGCGCGCTGGTGTATCTCAACCCGCGCGATCGGGCGCCCGCTGCATGGCCGAAGTTGGGCGAGCAATGGTTGACGCGTGGCGGCGCGGCGCTGGCCGGTATCGCCGTGCGAGTGCCGCGCGGCGACGCACGCCCCGCGGTCCTTGGTTGCGCCGCGATTGTGGGTCACGCACCGCGCGGTATGCCGGTGGCTGCGGCGGCTCGCGGCTTCGTGCAGGCCAATCTCGGCTGCGCGGAGCGACTTGCACGAGCGATCGCCGATCGGATCGTTGGCTACCGGGCCGCGCCGCGCGTGTTGGAGTTGTACGCGGGATCCGGTTTGTTCGGGTGGGCGATCGCCGATGCTGGCGGCGATGTGCGCGGTGTCGAATGGGATGAGGCGGCAGTCGCGGCGGCGCAGTTATTGCCGCCACCGCGGTTGGGACGATTCCGATGCGAGTCAGGCGATTCGCGCCGTGCCGCGCTGAATGATTGCGATCTGCTCCTGACCGATGCGCCGCGCGCAGGACTGGGCCGGCTGGCGCACTCGATCGTGGAGCATGGTCCGTCGTTGGTCGTGTTGATCTCGTGCTATGCGGCAGGATTGGTGCGCGACTTGACGGTTTTGCTTT
>CAZAHQ010000503.1:0-3493 GCA_964484415.1 uncultured Acidobacteriota bacterium
CGGTGCCGCCCCGTCGATTTGGGCCGATTGCGAATTGTCGCCGCTGACAACGACTCGAACCTGAACCGGCTCTTTCTGCCCGACCGTGCGTGGCTCGACCTCGACCGACACCTCGGTCGGCTCCGCGACGACCAACCCGATCGTCGCACACGACAAGAGCAAGGCGGTAACGAGTCGGCGCATCACCAGTCCTTGTCGCGCGTAAGGTCACCGCTGCCGCGCCGATCGGGTTTGCGATTGTCGCGCTTCAGGGCGCGTTGCAACGCTTTGGTCTCGTTGTTTCGCAACTGGTCCAGCAGACGATCGGAGTCGCCAGCGCTGGGCGGTCGGCCCTGTTTTTGTTGCTGATCGCCGGGTCCTGGCTGTTGCTGTTGCTTCTGCTTGTTGTCGGCCGCCGAGCCGTCCGCCTGTGGATCCTGTTCGGGCTGCTTTTGCTGTTGCTTGTCGCCACTGCCGGACTGCGGCTGAGGTTGCGGTTGCTGGCCCGCCTTGGGTTGCTGCTTCGGTTTTGATTGTTGCTGTTGTTGTTGCTGCTGCTGTTGGCGCTGTAACTGGCGCACAGCGAGTTCCAGATTGCGCCGCGCTTCGGCATCGGACGCGTCCAGCTTGAGCGCTTCTCCGAAACTCTTGACCGCCTGTGGCCATTCCTTCTGTTGCAGAGCGGTCACGCCGCGGTTGTACCAAGTATCGCGACGCAATGCCCCCTCGGCCGATTGCAACGCGCGATCGTAGGCTGAATTCGCATCCTCGGCGTTGCCGCGCGCGGTGGCAACGGTCCCCTGGTTGTACGCGATCCGTGGATCGCGCGGCGCGAGCTGCTGCGCTTGATCGTATTTCTCTTGTGCCTTCTCGAAATCCTTCTGTCGATACGCCTCGTTACCCTGCCGATTGGTGCGATACAGCTTTTGAGTTGGATCGGCCGCATATCCCCAGCCCGTGGCGATCGACAAGAGCACGACCAGCAACGCCCTCTTCATCCGACCTCCCGCCGCGGCGCAACGAGCGTCGCCTCGGTAACCAACAGAATCAACGCCATCGCCAGTGGCCAGCGATATCGTTCGGCCTGACGGGTCGGCAATCGTTCCTCGCGTTCGGTGCGCTCGAGCCGCGTGATCTGCGCCGAGACTTCACGCGCGGCATTGGTCGCCGAGGTGACCCGAACGTAGGCGCCACGACCGGCGCGCGCGAGCGACTGAAGCGCGTCTTCCTCCAGCCGCGAGGTCACGGTGCGGCCCTCGCGATCGGACCGATATCCGGTCACCCGTCCCTCATCGTTGCGTTGCGGAAGCGGCGCACCCTCTGGTGTGCCGATCCCGACGGTGTAGATCGTCGGTGGATCGGTCTTCAGTTGTGAGACGGCCGTCTCGAGTTGTTGCTCATGATCTTCGCCATCGCTGATCAGCACCAGCACCCGGCGCGCCTGTTTATCCTTGCCGAACGCCTCGAGCGCGGTTTGCACGGCGGTGCCCAGGTCGGTCCCCTGTTGCGGAAACAGACTCGGATCGAGTGCGTCGAGGTACAGCTCGAGTGCATCGCGATCGGCGGTGAGAGGGCACATCCGCGCCGCCGTTCCCGCAAACGCGACCAGCGCCACGCGATCGGCAGGCAGCGCGCGCGAAAGCTCGCGTGCCACCACGCGAGCCACCGTCAAGCGCGACGGGGCGACATCCTCGGCCAGCATCGAATTGGAGGCGTCGATCGCGATCACGATGTCCAATCCCATCGTCTTCACCGTCTCCTCGGCAATTCCCCAACGCGGCCGCGCCGTCGCCACGATCGCGCAGGCCACTCCCGCCACCAACAAACTCCAGCGGATCCACGGGAGTGCCGGCCAACGTACGAGGGTCACCCGCTCGACGACCGCCTCCGATGCGAAACGAAGCAAGCGCCGCCGCTGCGCGCGCAGCAGCCACGCCAATAGAAGTGCCCAGACGGGAACCAGCAGCAGGAGCCACAACCATGCCGGTGCGCCGAAACTCATGCCGGCACCCGCGAGAGCACCGTGCGAGCCAGCGCCACCTCGAGCAACAACAACAGCGCCGCAATCAACAGCGGTGCTTCGAATCGGTCGGCCCAGCTCACGAAGCGAGTGCTCGAGATCTCGGTTTTTTCCAGGCCATCGATCGTACCGAAGATCTGTTCGAGCGATCGATCATCGTCGGCGCGGAAGTAGCGGCCGCCGGTCATCGTCGACCAGTGGGTGAGACCTTGCTCGTCGATCTCGACTGGCACCGTCACTCGTTCGAATCCGCCATCGGGCCGTGGCACCGGAAGGAGGGCGTATCCATGGGCACCCACGCCGATGGAGTAGAGCTTGATGCCCCGCTCGCGCGCCAACTCGGCTGCCGTTTCCGGTGCGATCGCGCCGGTGTTGTTGACGCCATCGGTGGCCAAGATCACTACCTTGCTCTTGGCCTTGGATCGTTCTAGTCGTGAGATCGCTGCAGCCAATCCCAAGCCGATCGCCGTGCCCTGGGCGTCGACCGGCGCGAAGTCGACGCTGGACACCATTTCACGCAACGCCGTGTGATCTTGCGTGAGCGGGCAGGCGGTGTACGCCTCCGACGCAAACGGCACCAGCCCAATCCGATCGTTCGGCCGCCTGGCAATGAACGCATCGATCACTCGCTTGGCCGACTCCAGCCGATTCGGTTTGAAGTCGAGCGCGCGCATGCTGCCGCTGCGATCGAGCACGACCACGACATCGACACCCAGTGTGGTGACCTGTTCGGCGCGCGTACCCGACTGCGGTCGCGCCAACGCGATTGCGGCCGCCACTATGAAAGCGACGCGCAGTGCGCGCGGCAACCACGCCAAGCGAACACGCCAGGTCTTTGGTGCGTGTTGCAGTAACCGCAGGTCGCCATAGAGCAGAGCGGCGGGTCGATGTGAGCAGCGCCACCACCACCACAGCAGCGGCAGGACGCACGCGATCCAAGCCAGCGACCAGGGGCTTGCCAGGCGTGTCATTGCGTTGCCGTTCCTGGGTTCGGCCCGGGCGCCGGCGTATTCATCGTCTCGATCACTCGCCGCAGCGCGACAGCGGCATCGCGCAAGATGTCGGCCGGCGGCCTAGCCTCGGCGAACTTCACCATGTCCAGGTCGGTCAGCCAAGCGTGCAACCACGGTGCATGCGCACCGCCCAGAGCCGACGCGCGCAAGGCGCGTACACACTCGTCGGTGGTCAGCTCGAGTAAGGGAACACCCGATATCTCGCCGATGAAACCTTTGCCGATCTCGGCCAGTGGGACCGCGAAACGTTTCAACTCGCCGCGTTCCAACAAACCCTCGCGCAGCAACGCATCGAGCGCGTCGAGCGCGCGCCGGTCGGCGGGGATCGGTGGCGGTGGCGGAGCCGCCGCGCTTGCTCGCGCGCGTCGACGACGCCAACGCCAGACCAAGAAGATCGCCACCGCAACCAGCAACGCACCGAACAACACGGCGGCTGTCAGCACGATCAAGAGTCCCGCCATGTCGAGATCGAGTGACGAGG
>CAZAHQ010000504.1:0-3492 GCA_964484415.1 uncultured Acidobacteriota bacterium
TCACGACCGTTGTCGGCGAACGTCAACTCGCAACCCAACTTGCGCAAGAGATGGGCGGCGAGGCGCTGGTTGATGAGATTGTCCTCGGCGACCAGTACGTTTCTCGCGATCAGAATGTCGGGGGCCGGCACCACCGGTGGCACGACGGCGGCCACGCTCGGTTCCGAGCTTGCGGTCGACGAGGCCTCGTAGCGCCGTGCGACCTGCTGCAGTGCTTTTTGGATCGAGCTGCGGCGCACCACCGGCTTGAGCATCAGTGCATCGAAGATCCCTCCAGGGACCTCGCCACGTTCACTCGGTCGCGCCAGCACCACGAGAGCAGGAGCTTGATCCGCGGCCAGCGACGCGATTCGTCGTGCGAGTTGTTCGGCAGTGCCGTCGGGAAGCAGCCAGTCGACGATCAGCGTGCGAACCGGTGCGCCCGTCCGGCCGGCGTCCTCGAGCGCTACCACCGTTTGGTCGATCGTGTCGCATCGCAGGCAGCGGAGGCCGTGTTCGGTGAGCCAACCCGAGAGGGTCTCGCTGATCGTGTCGCTGGCCGTCACGATCATGGCGGTGGTCGAAACCAGCATCTCGGGAATCGGCGTCGATGCGGCGACCTCGAGGCGCGTCGACTCGAGCGTGAACCAGAAGACGGAGCCGCGGCCTGGCTCACTACGCACCCCGGTTTCACCCCCCATCAACTCGACCAAGCGGCGCGAGATCGCAAGCCCCAGTCCGGTTCCGCCAAACTTGCGCGTGGTCGAGGCGTCGACCTGCGAGAAGCGTTGGAACAAAGAGCCGATCTTCTCGGGTGGAATTCCGATCCCCGTATCGCTCACCTCGATCAGCGGAATCGTCACGCCACGCGTGGCGCTGCGCGTCAACTTGATCGCGATCCGCACGTGTCCCGCCCCGGTGAACTTCACCGCGTTGCCGGCCAAGTTGATCAGCACCTGACGGACCCTGACCGGATCGCCGACCAGCAGCGTCGGCGCTTCGGGGTCATGCTCCACCACCAGGTCGAGACTCTTGACATCGGCCTGTGTGCTGAGCAGTTCGACGACGTCCTCGGCAACCCCGACGAGATCGAACGGCACCTGCTCGATGGTCAGCCGATCGGCTTCGATCTTCGAGAAGTCGAGAATGTCGTTGATCACACCCAGTAACGACTCGGCGGAAGTGCTCACGGTGTTGACGAACTCGCCCTGCTCATCGCTCAATGCCGTCTGGGAGAGCAGATTCGAGAAGCCGATGATCGCATTGAGCGGTGTCCGGATCTCGTGACTCATGGTGGCCAAGAACTCGGCCTTGGCACGCTCGGCTTCGCGCGCCTGATCGCGTTCAACCGTGCGTTGCACCAAGTTCTCCGACAGCGCTTGCTCAGCCTGCTTGCGTTGAGTGATCTCGGTACCGAACCAAAGAGAACATTCCGGATCTGCACGTTCGTCACGAATCGCGACGACCAAGGCATCGATCCAGCATGGTTGCCCAGACCTGCCGCTGAGGCAGACTTCGCCACGCCAGACACCGTGATCCGTCAGAGCCCGTTGGATCTGACTCCAAAACTCGGGTGGGTGGTGTTCCGATTGGAACAGCGAGAGATTCTGTCCATCCAACTCGGCCGATTCATAGCCGGTTGCTGCGCAGAAGTTCGGGTTGGTACGCGTGAACTGCCCGCCACGATTGATCTCGAAGACCAGCGCATGGGGTTCGAGCGATTGCATCGGATCCTGCGCTGTCCCCGCGACCCGCTTGTCGAAGAGCGCGTAACCAAGACCGACCCCGCCGAGCGTGACAACACCCAGCAACAGCGTCAGCAGCCAAGCGGTACGGCGCAGTGGTGCCCAGCGCGCGTCGGTCGAGACCAGCACGGCGACAGCACCCGGTTCGATTTCACCAACGGTGTCGATCGGAGTTACCAGAATGGTCGCAGCAGTCGTCCCGACATCGGCCTTCACCGCGTCGTCTGCGGACGGCAGCCGGGTGGTGAGCATGGCGGTCAGCGACTCCTCGAGATCTCGATCGCCTCGCAACCGATCGAGCCGCTCGCCGCGCCAACGCGACTCGGTGCTGGCCACCACATGTGGCGGCGATCCAGCCACGACGACGATCCGGACCGTGCGATCGCTGGCGCCGAGGTCGGTCACGACCCGCTGCAACGATTCCGACCCGGGCGTGGTGGCGCCGATTGCAGCGATCGCTCGTGCGATCGTTTGTCCCTGCTCGCGCACCTCACGGTTGAGTGTCTGTCGAAAGGTGCCGTGGATCGCAGCGCCGCCGACCGATGTCACCAGAATCCCAAGTGCCAGAAAGGAAAGCAGCCGGTGAGCGCGACGCGTCATGAGCCCGCCGCCCGATTCACGTTCCGCGCTGTCGTATGACTCACCAGAATCGGGGCGACGACTCGCCCATCGAACCCCGGCCAGGTTCCTTGCCTCTGCATCGGTCGTCTCATTCGTGCCTGCTTATCGACACCACTTGGGGGCAACTTGATTTGGATCGGCGGACGCGCGGTGCACCGGTTTGGGGCGTTACCCGATGCCGCCGTGACAAGCCGCAGGTGTCACGGCATCGTGCGTGGTCGTTTTGATACGCTCCCGCCGCTAAGGACATCAACTCGTGCGGTGCCGGAGGTTACAGGCCTCGTGAAGAGGGGTAGGCTCATGTCGAAACTCCAAACGGTTCGTGCCCGATGAACGACTCACTCCCAGCTCGTCCCACCCCGTTCCCGTGCGCCGGCAAACTCGTCAGCGCTGGCGAGCGGTGGGATGTTCGCAATCCTTGGGACGAATCGGTCGCCGGATCGACCTTCTTGGCCGACGAGCACCATCTCGATCGCGCGATCGAAGCCGCCACCGAAGCGTTTGCGGATACGCGCGACTGGCCCGTTCACCGTCGCCAAGCGGTCCTGCGCTCGATCGCTTCGCACATCGAAACACAGCGCGAAACGCTTGCTGAAACGATTTGCGCTGAAGCGGGCAAACCGATCCAGTACGCACGGGCCGAGGTGGATCGGGGCGCGGTCACGTTCCGCAGCGCGGCCGAGGCGTTGGCGACATTCGGAGATCAGACGATCACACTCGACCTGCAATCGGTTGGTGAGGGGCGCGCTGGGTTGCTCCGCCGATTCCCGATCGGGCCGGTCGCCGCGATCACGCCGTTCAACTTCCCGCTCAACTTGGTGGCGCACAAACTGGCACCGGCGATCGCTGTCGGCGCGCCCGTGGTCCACAAACCGGCAAGACAAACACCCCTGACGGCACTCTCGCTCGCTTCGATCGTGCACGAGGCTGGTTGGCCATCCACCGCGTACTCGGTGTTGCCGATGAGTGCCGAGCTGGGACAGCGTTTGGCGAGCGATCCCCGTTTACCGGTGTTGAGTTTCACCGGTTCGCCGGATGTCGGTTGGAAATTGAAACAAGCGACACCGCGCAAGAGAGTCTGCTTGGAATTGGGCGGCAACGCTGCGGTGATCGTGCATGAGGATGCCGATCTTGCCGAGGCTGCTCG
>CAZAHQ010000505.1:0-3479 GCA_964484415.1 uncultured Acidobacteriota bacterium
TGCACATCGGTGGTCACCGCACCACCGGTCAGCCAATTGAAGAGCACGTCGTGGAATGTCAGCCCGGATCCATTGAGAATCTTCGTGCGGTTGAACTGCTTGAGCTGAATCTGGACATGCTGATTGCACTTCTGACCGAACCAACCGAAGCCGGCGGGTAGCTGTGTGAACTGGGCTGCTGTGCGCGTCGCAATCTCGTACGCGTCGGCCACCGCACCCCAGTCGATCAGGCGATCGTCTCCCATCGAATCGACCAGGTCTGCATGCACGAAGCTCGGCGTCGTGATCTCGTTCAGCACCAGGTAGATCGAGTCCATGCAGAAGTAGTCGGGCAGGCCCGATGCGAGGCAACTGGCGTCGAGCGCGGAATCGTCGACCTCCCAGAAGTCACGAAAGCGGGGGCGGTTGTACAGCGAGCCGAGTTCGTCGTACGACGCGTACCCGGACTTGAGCGGATCCCACGCAATCGTCGGGTCGCTGAGACTCGGCGAGAACGAAGCATCGGTCACGCTCTTCATCGTGATCCCCTCGTTCAATAGCTCTGCGGCGAGGCGATCGACATGTTCACGCACGCCGGTTGCTGCCGCCGACTCGCCCGCGAACAGCACGAACGCGTTGTGCAGGTCGGGCATGGCGCACTCACGGTTCCCCGTGTCCGGAAGCGTCGGACCGGAAGTCAACGTATCGAACACATCGTTGACGATCGCCTCGCCGTTGAACTGGATGTTGTAGTCCATGCCCGGGTAGGACGGCGGAGAGAGTGTCTTCAGCGCGGCCGAGCCGACGTAGTCGCTCGAATCGCAATAGTGAACCAGTACGTGATTCCAGTTGCCGAAGCGGTTCCCCGGCCGACGCGCCAGCAAACCTGTTTGAGGGTCGATCGCCGGCGGCGTGCCGAGGCTGCTCATCTTCCCGGCAACATCGATCCACTGACCGGACAGAGAACAAAAGCGCTCCAGGCATTCATCCTCGGACGCACAGGCACCGCCGCCATCCAGAAACACGATCCACTTGTTGGCGTTGGGCGATCCTGCGGGGGCGGGGCGCATGTACATCGCCGCAGATGAGCCATCGTTGCAGCGCGAATTCGGACCGGTGAGGGTGCGTTTCAACATCGGGTCCACGGCCCCGGCGGCAGCGGCCGGAAGGTGCGAGCTGTAGTCCGGATTGACGCCAGCGGCGTCTTGGCACAGCTGGACGCCGAGGTCGTAGGGCGGCGGGACTTGTGCGTGGACGATCGAGCTCATCGCGACGCACGCGAGCGCTGCGGCGACAGCGGTGATTGGAATGCGGATTGGGGTTTTCTTCTTCGACGATGACATCGGCTCCTCCGGGACCGACCCTTTGGCGAATCTGCCGGGTCGGTATCGCAACCGATAGAGCCGCGGTTGACTCTGTTTCACAGCGAGATCAAAGAGTTCTTCGAATAGGCCTGGAACCTGTCTTCGGGGAGGTCCTGCCAAGTCGCATCGCCGCGCCGACGGAGGGGGCGAGTGCGGTTGACACCGGTCACCACGCGACCGGTTGCAGCGCTGCTAGCATCCACCCCCGTGTCGAAACCCCGCGCGAAATCAGTTGGCAAGACCGCACTCGATCCGATCTTCCGCCCGCGATCCGTGGCGGTGATCGGCGCCTCCCGCAAACGCCAAACGATCGGGCGCGAGATCCTCGCCAACCTCGTCAACGATGAGTTCACCGGGCCGGTGTATCCCGTCAACCCAACGGCCGATGCGATCAACTCGATCCACTGCTTTCGATCGATCACTGAAATCCCCGGGCCGGTCGATCTGGCGATCATCACCGTGGCGAAGGACCAAGTCCTCAGGGTGGTCGACGCCTGCGGTCGCAAGGGAGTGAAAGGGCTGATCGTCATTACTGCTGGGTTTCGCGAGGTCGGAAGCGACGGCGCCGTGCTCGAAGCCAAGCTCAAGGCCAAGGTCGAGCACTACGGCATGCGGATGGTCGGTCCGAATTGCATGGGTGTGGTCAACACCGAATCGGCCGTGTCGCTGAATGCCACCTTCGCAGCCACCACACCGGTGCGCGGCAACGTCGGGTTCATCTCGCAGTCCGGAGCGTTGGGCGAGGCGATTCTGGCCGACGCGGCGCACAACGGCCTGGGTGTGGCGATGTTCATCTCACTCGGAAACAAGTCCGATGTTTCGGGCAACGATCTTCTGGAGTACTGGGAAGACAATCCCGATATCCAAGCGATCTTGATGTACCTGGAGTCGTTCGGAAATCCGCGACGGTTCACACAGATCGCGCGCCGGGTCACGCGAAAGAAGCCGGTGATCACGGTGAAGTCGGGGCGTACCGCGCAAGGGGCGCGCGCGGCGTCGTCGCACACCGGTGCGATCGTGGCGTTGGACATGGCCTCGGAATCGCTGCTCGAGCAATGCGGCGTGTTGCGCGTCGAATCGATGGAGGAACTGTTCACGCTGGCGCAAGCGCTCGCCAATCAGCCGGTGCCGAATGGGGATCGCATTGCGATCGTGACCAACGCTGGCGGCCCGGGAATCTTGTGCACCGATGCGTTGATCGGCGCCGGCATGCGGTTGGCCGAGTTTTCCACCAAAACCCGCGCGGCACTGGCCAAGCTGCTTCCGCCGGAAGCCTCGGGTGTGAACCCGGTCGACATGATCGCGTCAGCCGATGCCGCACGCTATGCCAAAGTGCTCGAGTTGGTGAGGCGGGACGAAGGCGTCGATGGGATCGTCGCGATCTTCGTCTCGCCGATCATGATCGATGCCTACGAGATCGCCCAGGCGATTGCCGACGCAGCCGACGGCACCAAGCCGGTGCTCTCGGTCTTCATGGGGAAACAGCGCAGCGCCGAAGGGATTGAGTGGCTCAGGCGCAAACACGTTCCGGTCTATCGCTTCCCCGAGGCGGCCGCCGCAGCGATGACCGGACTGGCTCGTTATCGCGCACTGCGCGATCGACCGATCGGCAAGTTCGTGAACTTCACCGTCGATACGGCGCGCGCCAAACGAGCCGTGACGCGAGCCCGCCAGGCGGGGCGCACGATGTTGTCGAGTTGCGAGATCGCCGACCTGCTCGAAGCCTATGGGCTTCCCATCGCGCCTACACGACTCACGGCGTCGGCCGCAGAAGCGATCGAGGCGGCGCACGCCTTGGGATACCCCGTGGTGCTGAAAGTTGCTTCCGACACGATCTCGCACAAGTCGGATGTCGGCGGCGTGAAGGTCGACCTGCGCAACGCTGATGAGGTCGCGAGCGCGTACAAAGAAATCACCACACGCGTTGGCAAGCAGGCACCGGATTTGCGAATTCAGGTACAACCGATGGTGAGCGGCGGGCGCGAGGCGATCTTGGGAATGGTGCGCGACCCGCACTTCGGCCCGGTACTGATGTTCGGCTTGGGTGGGATCTTCGTCGAAGTCATGAAGGACGTCGCTGTACGCATTCACCCACTTACGGACGTCAACGCGCGCACCATGATCGAGCGGCTCAAG
>CAZAHQ010000506.1:0-3452 GCA_964484415.1 uncultured Acidobacteriota bacterium
ATTTGCAGTGGGGGTCTCGGGCCGACTGAAGACGATCTGGCCGCCGATGTTGCCGCCGCGATGTGCGGGCGCGAGGTCGCAATCGACGAGACTGCCGTCGCGCGAATGCGAGCGCGCTTTCGCGCCGCCAACTATCGCTTCTCGGAAAACAATCGCCGCAGCGCCCGTGTTCCGGCACAGGCCGATGTGTATCAGAACGAGGTCGGCACGGCGCCCGCGTTTGCGTTGACGCACGGACGTTGCCGGTTCTTTTTTCTGCCGGGTGTGCCGCGCGAATTTCGGTTCTTTGTCGATGACGTCGTGCTGCCGTGGTGTGACGTACGGTGGCGAGGCGGATTTGCGGTGGTCACGCAACTCAAGACGCTCGGTTGGGGCGAGTCCCACCTGGCGGAGTTGTTCGCCGACTACCCGATCAAGTACCCAGCGGTCAAAGTTGGCTATCGCGCGCACTCACCCGAGGTGTGGTTGAAACTCACCGCGGAAGCACGCGACAGCGCGGCCGCGCGCGCGACCCTGGCACCCGCCACGGCCGAAGCCACGCGACGGCTCGGTGCGTCGATCTTTGGCCGCGATGACGACACACTCGACGGGACCGTGCATCGCCTGCTGTTGGACGCAAAACAGTCGCTGGTGACTGCCGAGTCGTGTACGGGAGGGCGGATCGCGGCGTTGCTCACACAGCACGCTGGAGCATCGGGATATCTCTTGGGCGGGCTGGTGACCTACAGCAATGCCATGAAGTCGACCTGGCTGGGCGTCGATCCACTGTTGATCGAAGCGCAGGGCGCGGTCAGTCGAGCGGTGGCAGAGGCAATGGCGCGCGGTGCGTTGCAGCGCACCGGCGCGACGCTAGCGCTGGCGGTGACGGGGATTGCAGGGCCCGGCGGAGCGACCTCCACGAAACCACTGGGGTTGGTCTACCTCGCGCTCGCGGCGCACACCGGGTTGGGAACGCTGACGATCGAGCGGCGGTTTCGCGGCGACCGCGATCGCGTTCAACGAGCTGCGTCGCTCACCGCCCTGGAGATGCTGCGCCGCCATCTGATGGGACTGGATCCGCTGACGGATGGCGCGTCCTAACAACGGCAGGGAGCGCAGGGTTTCCTGAACGAAACACGGGCGATCAAGGTTTGCGTCCTTCGGCCCAACAGATCGCAAACCAAAGCGCTGCTCCGGGGCGATGCAACAGCGATGACAACCCTTGCAGCCCTCGCGCAAAACAAGCGTCGTCGATCTGGCCGGTGGCCAAGATCGAGGAGCGCGCACCGCGCAGGATTGCCGCCATGTTCTCGATCAGCAGTGCGAAGTCGGGATGGCCGTGGCATGCGCCAAACCAGATCCAGCTGTTGCGTACCGGCACTGCGCCGGCGTCGTGGATCAACGCGGTGAGCTTGCGGCCGATGTGAGGATCGTTGCCGTGTCGCAGATACGACGCGATGTAGGCGCGCCACACTTCCATCGTGCCGGCCGGTTCGGGCCACAGGCGCAACACGTCGTGATCGTCGTCGGCCAGAACGATCCGGCCACCCGGCTTGAGGGCCCTCAGCATGGCGCGCACCACGGCGGCGGGATCGGCTACATGCTCGAGCAGGAATCGCGCATGCGCCAAATCGAACGTTCCCCACTCCTCGTCGCTCAACGGAAGATCAGGAGCCTCGCCTTGACGCAGTGAGGTCCAGTGCGAGTCGTCAGCGGCAGCAGCCAAGCGCTGAGCCTCGGCCAGTTGCTTCGGGTCCCGCTCGACCCCGACCGCCGCGGCAAGCGTCGCGCGCGCCAACGCTCGCGTGAACTGAGCCAATCCGCATCCGACATCGAGGGCACGCTCCATCGACCGTGGGGCGATCTCGCGCAAGCAGCTTTGGTTGATCAGTGCATTCAGCCGCGCCAGACGCTCTTGTTCCGGCGGCGTACTGCCATGGACGTAGATCGAGTCGGAGGACACGGCTGGATTCTAGCCGCCTCCCGCCGGGTACAGCACGTCGCGTAGCAGTTTTGCGAGTAGTGCGTTGAAACGCGGCGGATCCTCGAGCATCGGGTAGTGCCCCACCCCACTCATCAATGTCAGCTTGAACTGGGGGGCGAACCGTCGATTCCCGGCAAGATCGGTGGGGTAGTTACTGGCGTTGATCGCGTGAATCGGAATCCGCAGCTGCGCGAATGCCGCGGCGGCATCGTAGCCCCAACAGTCGGCAATCGATTCGATCGCGATCGTGGGGTCGGCGTTGCGGGCCAACGCCACCACGCGCTCGATCACCGCAGGCGGTGTGCTGTCGGCGAACAGCCAGGCACGTGTGAACAACTCTACCGAGCGCGCGTAGTCCCTGCGCCACGGCAGCAGGTCGGATTCGATACGGGCCGGGGTCCGACGCGACGCTACATCGAGCAGGCTGTCGACTGGCACGAGCCCTGATACTCGGGTGCCGAGGGCGAGCGCCGCCTCGAGTGCGACATAGGCGCCCATCGAGTGGCCAATGAGCACGAGTCGAGGCGACGGCACCAACTCGACCACCGCGCGGAGATCGTCGGCATACGCCGCGATGCTCCAGGTCTTGCGATTCCGTCCCGACTCGCCGTGGCCGGCGAGGTCGAAGGCCACAACGGTATGGTGCTCTGAAAAAGCGGCGAGCGTTTCGCGCCAAAACGAACGCTCGCCGTTCCAGCAATGCACGAACACCAGCGCCACGTCACCACAACCGCCCAGTTCGAACTGGATCGGCGTCCCGTCTGCGGAGATCGCGGTGCGCGGCGTCGGCAATCGCCCCTACGCCTTCAATCCTGCCAACAGCTTCTCCACGGTCGCCTTGGCATCTCCGTACAGCATCCGTGTGTTCGGTTTGAAGAACAGTGGATTCTCGATCCCTGCATAGCCGGCGCCTCGTCCGCGTTTGAAGACGATGCACGCCTCCGCTTCCCAGGCATGGAGTACCGGCATCCCGGCGATCGGTGAGGAGGGATCGTCCAACGCGCTGGGATTGACGATGTCATTCGCGCCGATCACCAGAACCACGTCCGTCTTGGGGAAGTCTTCGTTGATCTCGTCCATCTCCAAGACGATGTCGTACGAGACGTTGGCCTCGGCCAACAACACGTTCATGTGGCCCGGCAAGCGTCCGGCAACCGGATGGATGGCGAATCGAACCTGCTTGTTCTGCTTGCGCAACAGATCGACCACCTCGCGCAACGGGTGCTGCGCCTGCGCCACTGCCATCCCGTAACCCGGCACGATGATCACGCTGCGTGCTTCACGAAGTTGTTCCACCACGTCCTCGGTGGTGGTGGCCACCGGATCGCCAACCATCACCGCTCCGCCGGCCGGCGCAGCCCCTTCCTCCGCTCCGAATCCACCCAGGATCACCGAGACGAACGAACGATTCATGGCGCGACACATGATGTAACTGAGGATCGCACCGGACGAACCGACGAGTGCACCTGTGATGATCAGCAAATCGTTG
>CAZAHQ010000507.1:0-3441 GCA_964484415.1 uncultured Acidobacteriota bacterium
GAGACGATCCCCAACCCGGCAACCTTCATCATCCTGCTCGGTGATCGGCTCGAACAAGAGTCAGGTTCGTTGTTGGCGCCGCGCGGTTCGCAGCGAAAGACTGCGGAGCCTGTTACCCAAAAGGCCTCGACCCCGACACGCGCCGCCGTTTCGAAACGGCCGCGCCGGTGGCGTGCTTGGGCGGTTGTCGGGGCGTGTGCGTTGGTCGCGCTGTTGTTGGCCAACACGATCGGTGGCGACACGAAGTCGGCGCGTCTGACACGCGACGATATTGCGGAACTTCCCGGCGTGGCCAGCGTCACGCCGCGCACGCCGGTGTTGTATGTCACGTTGAAATCGGCACAGTGGACGAAATCGAAGGTCGAAAGCCGACGCTCGCTGCTGTCCCAAATTGCGAACAAGGCACAGGCTGCCGGGTTCGAGCAGGCTCAGTTCTCGACGGACGATGGGCAGGTGGTTGGACGCTGGGCCGAGGGCGAGGACGCGGAGTTGTTCTGAGACTCCCGGCCGGTGGTCAGTGGTCGCGGAGTTTTTCGCTCAGTTCGAACAGCACCTCGAGTGCATCGCGAGGCGAGAGTGAGTTCGGGTCGACCTCGCGCAATCGTTGGAGCGCCTCACGCTCCGCGCTCGTAGGTCCGCCCGCGTCGAACAACGCAAGCTGCAGCGGCGCTGGCGGGTGTGTCGCCAACGAGGCAGGTGTGTGCTGGCTGACCAATCGCGCCAAGATCTCCCGCGCGCGCGCCACGACGCGATCGGGCAGTCCCGCCAAGCGCGCCACATGTATTCCGTACGATCGATCCGACGGTCCCGGTTCGACGCGATGCAAGAGCACGATGTCGTGCCCGTGCTCGCGCACCGCGATGTGTGCGTTGGCGACGCGGGGCAGGGTCCCTTCGAGCTCGGTCAACTCGTGATAGTGCGTGGCGAACAACGCCTTGGGCGCGAGGCGATTGTCCTCGTGCAGGTGCTCCACCACCGCCCACGCGATCGCCATGCCGTCCCAGGTTGCGGTACCGCGGCCGATTTCGTCGAGGATCACCAAACTCTTGGGCGTTGCGTTGTGCAGAATGTTCGCGGTCTCGGTCATCTCGACCATGAAGGTCGACTCGCCGCCCGCCAAGTTGTCGCTTGCGCCCACGCGACAGAAGATCCGATCGACGACACCGATTGCAGCGCTCTTGGCCGGCACGAACGAGCCGGCCTGCGCCATCAGCGTCAGGAGCGCGACCTGGCGCAAGTAGGTGCTCTTTCCTCCCATGTTCGGACCGGTGACGATCACGATTCGCGCCGAGCTGTCGAGCCGGCACGGGTTCGGCACGAAGCTCCCGGCCGGCAGCAGTCGCTCGACCACGGGGTGACGTGCCTCAGCCAGTTCGATCCGATCGGCATCATCGACCACGGGACGACAGTAGTTTTCACGCGCCGCGGTGTCGGCGAAACTTGCGAGCACGTCGGTCTCGGCCACCGCCTGCGCCGTTTCACGCAAGCGCGAGGCACGGGTCGCGACCGACCGCAGCAGCGTGGCGAACAACTCGAGTTCGCGCTCGGCCATTCGCTCCTCCGCCGACAGAATGCGTGTCTCCAGTTCACGCAGTTCCGGTGTGACGAAGCGCTCTCCACCGACCACGGTTTGACGGCGTTCGTAGTCGCCAGGGACCTTGTCCAACTGCGATTTGCTGACCTCGAGGTAGTAGCCGAAGACCTTGTTGTATTTGATTTTCAACGAGGCGATCCCGGTGCGATCGCGTTCTCGTCCCTCGATCTCGGCCAGCACACGCTTGCCGCCGCGGGCCAGGTCGCGGGCTTCGTCCAGCGACGGATCGAACCCGTCACGAATCACGCGCCCGTCGCCCGGTTGCGCGCTCGGCTCATCGAACAACGCGGCGCCGAGATCGCTGGCCAGATCGTCGAGCGTATCGAGCGCCGTCGAGAGCCGATCGGTGCGTGCGCTGCCCGCGTGCTCCAGCAACCGCTTCACCGTAGGCAGCGCTCGCAACGAGCTGAGCATGCCGGTGAGATCACGTGGCGTGGCGCTGCCGAGTGCGGCGCGCGAGAGCAGCCGCTCGAGGTCGCGGATCTCGCTCAATGATTCGCGAAGCGCGCGGCGGCGCTCGGGGTCCCGGCGGAGTGCATCGACCGCTTCTAGCCGCGTGTTGATCGCGGCAGGATCGGCCAGCGGTTCGAGCAGCCAACTGCGCAGGGCGCGCGCGCCAAGCGCGGTGACGGTGGCGTCGAGCGCTTCGATCAGCGTGTGGCGACGCGACCCATCGCGCATGTTGGCGACCAACTCGAGATTGCGCCGCGTGCCGGCATCCAGCAGCAACGATTCGGAGGGATTCTCGACGGTGAGCCGATCGAGATGCTTCGGTGTTGTCTTCTGAGTCTCGCGAAGATGCGCGAGCGTAGCGGCGGTCGCCGGGAGCGCTGGATGATCGTCGGCACAGCCAAACGATCCGAGCGAATGCGCCCCCAACATCTCGAGGACACGATCGACGGCGTGCAGCGGGTGAAAGCGATCATCGACGAGCGGCGTGATCAGAATCGACCGACCGCTGGCGCGCACCCAGTTCGCGGCTTCGGCGGCGCGGCTTTGTGCTACGAGCAGTTCGCGCGTTTCGTGGCGCGCCAGAACATCGCCCAGCTCGCGATCGTTGCTGGCGCGCGCGAGCGACAACGCTCCCGTCGACAGATCGGCGAAGCAGATCCCGAACGGGCCGCGGCCATGAACCGCGGCCAGCGTGATCGACTCGGAGGGGTGCATTCGCTCCGCGTCGGTGAACACACCTGGTGAGACGACGCGCACCACCTCGCGCCGGACCATCCCCTTGGTCTTCTTGGGATCTTCGACCTGCTCACAAATCGCGACGCGATAGCCGCGTTCGACCAGCTTGGCGATATACCCGTCACCAGAGAAGTGAGGTACACCGCACATCGGCGCTTCGGTCGAGGTCCCTTTGCCACGTGCGGTGAGGGCCAACTCCAAGATCGGTGCGGCGATCTGCGCGTCCTCGAAGAAAAGCTCGTAGAAGTCGCCCATCCGAAAGAACAGAATCGTGCCCGGATGCTGGCGTTTGGCTTCTTTCCATTGGACGAACATCGGCGTCAGCCGCTCTGGACTCGGCTGCGCGGACGGCGCCGACGGCAATTCGGTTCGATTCATCGTGTGTGCGACCCACTCGAAGGCCGGGAAGCTAACATGCGGCGCGCATCGCTGACAATCTGCACGTGACCGACGTGGCGCACCGTGACGTGCTTTCTCCACGCGACAGGAATCCGTATCCTGTGACGGTTTGGATCTTCAGGACTCAGGAGATGCAATGGACACGGAAGGCGGCTCTCGACAGGAAGACAGCGGGGGCGAGTCCGCAGGCTACGAACCGAGCCTTGCGCCGGTCTCGATCCGCGACGAGGACCGGCTGTTGCTGGTCTTCGCCTACTTGG
>CAZAHQ010000508.1:0-3431 GCA_964484415.1 uncultured Acidobacteriota bacterium
TGCCAAGCGGCGACGCCTGGTCGCGACTCCCAGAACAAAGGACAGCCGCGGACGCCAAGCAGATCCCGTCGGACCGCAACGCGAGAGATTGGATAAAACAACACCGTCATCGGTTCCAACTCATGAAGGCGCGCTTGAAGTAACTCGAGCGGGCGCCGGCGAGCGTTGAAATCGAGCGATGATCGGGCCTGCTCGAGCCACTGATCGACCTGGGGGTCGTTGAGGCCGGCGTAGTTTTGACCGGTGGGATGTTGAGAACTGTGCAGCATGTCGAAGAAATCGGGATCTGGATCGAGCCAGGTGCCGAGCATGATCGCCTCGAACTGCCGCGAACTGAGCCGTTCGAACAGCACCGCGTTTTCGACTCCTTCAGGACGGCATTGCAGGCCCAACTTCCCCAACGCGTCTTGGATGTAGACACCGATCCGCTCGGATTCGGTATTTCTTCCGTAGGTCAACGAGAACCGAAACGGCTTCCCGTCCTTGTCCAGCGTTCCGTCGTGGTCGCTGTCGATCCATCCCGCCTCGCGCAAGAGAGCGGCGGCCGCGGCCGGGTCGTACGGCCAAGCCTTCACGCTGGGGTCGAACCCTGGCAGATCGGAATGGTGGACCGTGATGCCGACGATACCGAGGCCACCGGTCACATGTTGAATGTAAGACTCACGATCGATTGCCAGCGTCAACGCTCGGCGCACTCGCGGATCGACGAAGTAGGGATTGCGTCCATCACCCAGCCACGCCACGTAGTACAAGAACGGAAACCGCTGCTGGATCATCTCGAAGTTCTTCGTGAAGTCGGCGTCGTGTTCCGCCTTCGTTGCGATCTCCGGATGAAGCGAGGTCAGGTCGATCTGTCCCGCACGCAGCGCGTTGTATCGCGTGGTGTAGTCGGGGATGATTTCGAAGCGCAGCTCAGAGATGGCCGGCGGCTCGAAGTGCTCAGGATTGGAGCGCAGGACGATCCGCCGGCCGCGTTCCCATGAAACGAAGCGCCACGCGCCACAACCGATCGGGTTCTCGGCATCGAGCTTTCGATGTGCCGGCAACAGAGGATTCGTAGCCCAAGCTTCCAGCGCTCCCGCATAGCGTTGTGAAAGAACCGTCTCCACGGTCCAGTCGTCGATCGCGCGTACCGACTGCATCACGGCGAATTTCACGCTCTTCGCCGGCGAGCCTTGGATCGGATCGCGCAGCAGTTCCCACGTATGGACGGCATCGCGCGCGGTGACCGCCACCCCATCGTGCCATCGCACGTCGCGACGCAGGTGGAACACCAGTCGCCGTCCATCGTCGAATGACTCCCAGCGCTCGGCGATTCGCGGCACGATCTGCAACGTCGCGTCGTACGCCACCAAGGTATCGCCAATCAACATGCAGATTTTTCTGGCGTGCGAATCGCGCCACTTGGCAAGGTCCAGGGTGAGAGGCTCAGCCGGTAGGTCGACGGTTACGGGGCGCTCGGAGCCAGGACTCGGTGCGGGCCGCGAGCAAGCGGGGACAAACAGCAGGCTGGCGAGCGCGAGCAGCGCCCACCAAAACGAACGGTCCCGACTCAGCGAGTGGCCGCGAGTTTGTGTGCACACCATCGGGCCGTCTCCACCGTGGCCTTGGCGCCGGGAGTCAGGAGGCGTGAGGTCTTCGCATAAGCCTCGTCCAGGACGAGACCACGTTCACCGGAACCGTACTCTGCCAGGGCGTTGATCTTCTCCCGCGACGGAGCGAACGCGGAGGCCACCAATAGAGCAGGCCTGGCACCGAGCGTCGAAAGATCACGCGAGGGATCGAAGCCGGCCGCCGGTTCCGTCGGATCGATCATCACCAGAAGGCGGAAGTCTGGAATTCGCGCTGCTGCTTCGGCTGCCATGAGTGCACCTTCGCCGGCGCCGGCAACCCCGATGCGGCGCATGTCGACGCCGGTATCTTTTCCTAGCACCTCGATCAAGCGTCGCAAGTCACCGAGCGTTTTGTGGAAGTCGGTCCAGGGAATGAGCGGGAACGCGTATAAATGCCGGCCATCCACCATCTGTCGCGACTTTCCATGACCTCGCACGTCCAGGAGAACGGCGCCGACCCCGTCTCGTACCAATTGATAGGCGAGTTCTCCCATGGCATCGCGGTCGAGGATCACGGGATGAAGCAGTACGACGACCGGAAATCTCTGGGCCGGTGCCTGAGGGTCGGCCGATCGGGGAAGCAGCAGCGTCCCGGATACGATCACGCCATCGTCGGCATTGAACTGGATCTCTCGTTCGAGCGTGTCCGGCGGCGTGAAGTAGTCGGGACCCGCAGTTGGGTCACCGGCCAGCGCGGACCCTGACAGACCGCAGACGGAAAGCGCTACGAGAAGTCGGTTCATGCCGCCAACGCTAGCGCGTCGATGCCGCTCTGCCAAATCGTGAGGTTTTATCGTGCTGCATCGAGTCGTGGTCAAAGCAGGCTCGGGTCGGGTGCCTGTCGCGACCAGATGAAATCGGAGGATCCGAACGGGATGACTCGGTTACCGCCTCGTCGCTGTGCCTGGATCATCGACTCCAGCGCTCGTCCCATGAGATCCGTTGCCGTTTCGATACCGCGTGCCGGGATCGCGGCGACACCGACACTCACCGTCAGCTTCAAAGGTCCGGCACCCCGAGAAGGGGAGCGGCTGGTGCCGGAAGTGAACAGTTGCGCTTCGATCGCCGCTCGCAGGCGCTCGCCCGCCGCGACCGCTCCGGTGCCGTCGGTTTCGGGCAACACGACCGCGAATCGCTTGCCCGACAATCGGCCCAACATGTCCACATCGCGCACCAAACTCCGAAGCTGTAGCGCTACATCTCGAAGCAACAGATCTGCGGCATCGACGCCTCGTGCTCGCGTGAGTTCCTCCTGGCCGTCCGGTTCGATCACCACCAGCCCTAGGCTGCGCTTGTAACGCGCGGCGCGATCGAACTCGTGTCGCAACTGTTCTTGCAGGCGTCGATATCCGCTCAGACCGGTGAGCGGATCGAGTCGCGGTGCACCCCCGAGGTGAGCCCGTCGCGACAGCGCTACCAATCGCAGCGCCAGATCGTGCGGAGGTTCGTCGAGTGAGAGCCACACGTCGGCACCGTCCTCCAACGCCGCGCGCCCTGTCGCAGCTCCCGCCCAGACAGCGATTGGGAGCGCGGAGGTTTCAACATCGGCACGAAGCCGCGCAACCCAATCACCATGATGCTCGGCATCGAATACCAGTACATCGCACTCGGAAGCGAGGGTGGCGGGCTCAGGTGCCGAAGACCCGGAGTCGTCGATCACGATCTCGAGCCCGCGCTGTCGCAGGAAATGCAGCGCTGCCTCCAGCGCCGCTGGAAGCACCCCTCGGACGACAATCCTCAGTGAGGCGCTCACATCCGCGCCGGAACCGCGACACCCATCAGGCCGAGAGCCTCGCGAAGTGATCGTTCCGCGACGAG
>CAZAHQ010000509.1:0-3418 GCA_964484415.1 uncultured Acidobacteriota bacterium
CGTAGCTCGCCAACCAGAGGATCTTTCTCAGCAGAACTCACCCAAGGCAAGTAACGTTGCAACGCTCGAGCGTCGATCGCTTGCTCGGTTCGCGCCAGCACCGCGAGCGCCGTTGCCTCCTCGCTCGAGGGAAACACAGCGTTCGCGGGGGCGACAGCATCGCGTTGCTGAAACGAATACAACCGATCGCTCACGATCACACCGTCGATCGCTTCCGCCGGGTAGGTGGCCCACATCCCGAACACCGCCGACGTCAGTCGCTGGTTGTCGAGCATGTTCCAAACGGCGGGTACGCGGCGTTCATCGGAGGTGATCGGTTCTCGCGTGCGGCTGCGTGGATGGAAGCGCGTGAAGTCGAGTACGCCATGCTCCAACGGACTCTTGCCGGTGAGCATCGTGGTCCAGACCAACGGTGACAGCGGGGGGTGCTGCGTCACCAGCACACCGCTTTGACCCTCGCGCATCAGTTGAGCCAGTTGCGGCATGCCACCGGCAGCGACGAGACTATCGATGAACTGCCAATCGGCGCCGTCCAGTCCGATCACGATCAGCGGCGCCGTGGTAGCCCCCGTTGTTGAGTGGTCCGACGTGCGCGCGCATGCCGCAGCAAGCGTCAGCGCCAGCAACACCGGTACCCGTTGCGCTAAGGAAACTGCCACGTCGCCGAACCTTCTCGCTCCGTGACCCGCAGGCCGGGCGCCGGCTGTGAGTCTTTCAGCGCTTGGGTGGTACAGGTCCAGGTGGTATCCATCAGCCGCGGGGTTTCGTCCGGTTTGTGGCTGATCAAAGAGATCGTGACCCCGGCCTGCGTGTAGTCGGCCGAGGTCAACGAACGCGTGGCACTCCACCCCAGCGCCGTCAACCAGCGACCCAAGCCGTCGACCGACGCAGGACTCGCGCTCAGGCGGATCGTCCGGATGCGACTGCACTTGGCGGCGGCTTGCGGCGGCGGCGCGAGTCGCTGGAAGTCGCGCACGGTGAGTGGAGCGCCGTCGGGTACGTCCACTCCCTGCGCTCGAAAGAACTCCGGGCGATAGGCCATGACCCACACCGGCAAGCCGATCTTGAGTTCGTCGGCGCTGGAATACAGCATGTCGAACCACGGCGTCTCACTGTCGCCCAACTGCTTCTTGCGCGTCGCGCGCTGCACACTTGGCCAGAGTGGTTTGAGCCGCGTGTTGGCCGTCTCGAGCTCGGACAGCAGATCGACGCTGACTGCCAGTCCGATCGTACCGGCCTTCATGTTGAGGGCACCATCGCGCAGTAGCTCGAGGTAGCCGTTGTCGAGGTACAGATAAAGCCCGGTCCACGAGTCACCATCGGCGGTCGTGGTGCGTTGCTCGACCTGCGCCAACGTGCGCCACTCGTACGAGGCGGCCAGGGCATCGAATGTCGGTGCCGGTAGGACCAGGAAGAAGTGATTGAGCGGGACGGCGATGCTCGGGGAAACCTCGGCCTTGGTTGGGACCGAGAGCAGAATCAACAAGAACAACCACAATGCTGCACGCCATCGACTCATCGACCCCTCCCGCATCCAACTATCGTGTCGAGGGCCAGAAGCATGAACCAGAACAGCGAGGTTTCAAAGCAAGCGGGGGATTCGGCAGCGATCGCGGCAGCGTGATCGTTGTCGGTCCATTCGCACGCCGCTGGGGCTAGACTTCGTGGCCATGCAGAACGCTCTGCCCGGCTGGATCGAGGCGGCACTGCCTCGTCTGCTGCTTCACACGTGCAATACCCCTGGCGCCGACACCGTGCGTGTCACGTCACCGCTGACGGGCGACGTCGTCGCTGCGATACCTCGCGCCACGCGCGAGGACGTCGGGCCCGCGCTGATGCGGCTGCGCCGCGCGCAGCATGCGTGGGCTGCGCAACCTCTCGCGGCGCGCGCGCAGGTCTTGTTGCGATTCCACGATCTGTTGCTGCGGCGGCAAGATCAGGCGCTCGACCTCGTGCAGCTCGAAGCGGGCAAAACGCGGGCACAGGCGTTCGAAGAGTTGATCGACTCGGCCCTCGTGGCGCGGCACTACGCACTCAATGCGGCGCACTATCTGGCCCCGAAACGGCAGCGCGGCGCCTTTCCCTTCGTCACACGCGCATGGGAGCGGCGCCACCCCAAAGGGATCGTCGCGATCATTTCGCCGTGGAACTACCCGCTCTCGATGGGAATCACCGACGCGCTCCCCGCCCTCTTGGCCGGGAACGCGGTGCTGGCCAAGCCCGATCTGTTGACGCCGGTGACGTTGTTGTGGGCGATCGACACGCTGATCGAGGCCGGGCTGCCGCACGACCTGATGTTGGCATTGTGCGCAGACGGGCCGGACCTCGGGCCCTCGATCATCGCCGGTGCCGACTTCGTGCAATTCACCGGATCGACGGCTACCGGTGTGGTGGTGGCGCGCGAGGCTGCGGCGCATTTGATCGGCTGCTCGCTCGAACTCGGCGGCAAGAACGCGATGTTGGTGCTACCCGATGCCAACCTCGAGGCGGCGGTCGATGGTGCCGTGCGCGGCTGCTTCCCATCGGCGGGTCAGTTGTGCATCTCGATCGAACGGTTGATGGTGCACGAGAGTCTGTATGAGACGTTCATCGCTTCATTCGTCGAACGAACGCGTGCGTTGGTGCCCTGTACGGCGCTGGGCTGGGACGGCGACATCGGCCCGCTGATCTCGGCGCGCCAACTCGCGCGCACGGTGGAACATGTTTCCGATGCTGTGACCAAGGGGGCGGTCGTTCGGGCCGGTGGCCGCGCACGGCCGGAGATCCTGCCGTTTTTCTTCGAGCCGACGATCCTCACCGGCGTGACCGAACCGATGACGGTGTTTGCCGAAGAGACCTTCGGCCCGGTGGTCTCGGTGTCGTCGTTTCAAACGGTCGAGGAGGCGATCGCGCGCGCCAACGCGTCGCCGTACGGGCTCAACGCCAGCGTATGGTCACGCGATGTGCGCCGTGCCCGACGGATCGCAGCGCAGTTACAGTGCGGCACGGTCAACATCAACGAAGCGTATGCGGCGGCATGGGCCTCGGTGGCGGGGCCGATGGGCGGGTTCAAGCGCTCGGGCCTCGGCCGCCGGCACGGTCGAGAAGGGATCGCGAAGTTCACCGAAGGACAAACGATCGCGGCACAACGGTTGATGCCGATCGGCGTGCCGCGCGGTTGGCGGCCTGAGCGATTCGCCGCGCTGGTTACACGTGCCTTGAAGCTGATCCGCACCTTCCCTGGTCTGGGTTGATTCACGGACGTCGGCTCGGGTGTTGGCCACTACGTTGCGAAGCGGGCGCTGGAACGACTGCTCGATTGACGCAGGGCGTACCTGTGTCGTACATTGCGCGCGCTGGAAGGCCGAGCAGGCCAACGAAACAAAAGCTGCCCGAACAGGGCACACCAACCCGCCACCCGAACAGGGTGCGGACCTCG
>CAZAHQ010000510.1:0-3406 GCA_964484415.1 uncultured Acidobacteriota bacterium
GTATGCCCAGCACGTCTTCGACCCTTTCAGGCGAGACCGTTCCATGGTCACGTGGCTACATTCTCGTTCAGCGCGGTGGCTCGACATCGTTGGTTCAGGCTGGCGGCATCCTGTTCGCCGAAGGGATCCTGTTTGCGGAAGGAATCGTCTTCGCCGAGGGGATCATCTTTGCGGAATGCAAGGTCGACTCCAACGGGATCCTGTTCGCAGAGCGTGGGCCGCTAGCAGCGGCCGGCGTGGTGTCGGCCGGATCGAATCCCCGCATGACGCCGACCGGTTTTCTGAACGCCTCCACCGTTACATTCACGCAGGGCGGCACGATCGGTAACGGAAGCCTGCTCGACGCCAACGGCATTCTGTTTGCCGAGGGGATTCTCTTTGCTGAAGGCCTGATCTTCGCGGAAAGCAATCTATCGCCGAGCCCGGTAACTTTCGTGGGGCAATCCGCGCTCACGACCAAGAACTACTTCTCGCAGGGGATTCTGTTCGCGGAGTCGAACCTGCCTGCGCTGTTCGCCGCTCAGAACAACGTGCTGGTTGCAGGCGAGGCGTTTTACTACTGATCGACCAGATCGACGCACCGGGACGCTCGGTAGCTCACCTTCCATCGTTCGCCAAGCGTGGCGATCGAAGGGAGCTACCGCATGCTCGGCCGGAGTAGCACGCGACTCGGCCGACCGCGCGCTTTTGACATCGATCTCTGGGCTGACGGACGTAGCGGGCCACGAGGCGGCGGCAACGGCGTCATTGCGCCGAACGATCGAAGCGCTGTGCGCCTCGGCGCCTCGGAGCATCAATTGCTTGCAGTTGCCGTAGGGCGCTGGTTCAGGCGATCGATTCCGGCGTCGTCTTTTTCATCGTGCCGCGGGTCGTCAGCAACTGGGAACCTTCGCATATCGGTTTGCGCTGGGAAGCGTTGCGGTGGGCCTCGCTCTTGAGGCCACGCTTCTACCCTCTCCCAAACAAAAACTGCATCGGCAGATGACAGCGCATCGCCCAACTCTTCTCGTTGTGACGCGCCTCGGGGAACGCGAAGTACATCAAGTCCTTCCCTTCCTCGAACCCCTTGCGCACCATCGCCGCGCGCATCGCACGCGTGGTCTCGAAGTTGTCGCGCGGCCAACCGCTGTCGAGATAGACACGCACATTCGGTTTCTTCTGGCTGACGATGCGCTCTAACAAGTCATCGCGAAAGCCAAAGGTCGATGACAGGCACGCTGCCGCGCCGAACGCCTTGGGGTGCTGCCACACGGTGTGCAGCGACACCACACCGCCGAGCGACGATCCCATCACCGCGTTGTGCTCTGGCTCGGGGCGCGTGCGATAGCGCGAGTCGATCAACGGCTTCAGTTCCTCGGCCATGAAGCGTGCGTACAGTTCGAAGCCGGGCGCGGTGTACTCCTTCATTCGGTCGTTGGGGCGGATTCCGACCACGATCATCGGGTCGGTTTGATTCATCTCGGTCAAGCGCTCGATGGTCTCGCGGACCTTCCAATCCTCGCCGAACGCCGCTTCTTCGGGGAAGAACAGGTTGTGACCGTCTTGCATGTACAGCACCGGGTAGCGGCGCAGCGTGTTTTCGTAGTAGCCGGGGGGCAGGAAGACGCGCAGATCGAAGCGCTCTCCCATCAGCGTCGAGTCGATGAAGTTGAGCGCGCAGACGCTGCACTCGGTGTCGGCCTTGAAGTACGGAAACGCTTCGAGCGTTCGCTCTTGACCCGACACCGCTAGGAAGTTGGGGCCTTGCGACCAGAGCGGCGCCTCGGTGCCCGCGAGAACCGGCTTGAAGTACAGGTGCGGGCGGTCGGCCTTGAGCTTGAAAACGGTGGCGCCGTCGGCGGACTTGCGACGCTGCGGCTGGATGTCGCGATCCCAGTCGTCTTCGGTGCGCAGTGTGATCGGGTCGGGGGTCGGGTATCGAACGGTAATCGTGAGCGGATAACTCATGTCGTTCCTCGCTTGGAGATTCGTCCGGCTTCGATGCGCCGGCTCCCAAAAGGATTCACTTCCCTGGGAAATAACGGCTGAAACGGCCAGCGGCGGGGGGCATCTGAGAGGCGGAAACGGAGACGCCGTGATGCCTGTCAGTGCCCCTGGATATCGCGCATTCCTTCAGCCTTCAAGACGCCGCGCATGAGTTCCGCGACGGTCGCGACGCCACGGCCCCGGTGGGCCTGGCCCGAGTACGGAATGGAGGGGGCGTTGCTGGGGCTGTTCATGGTCTCGGCGTGCTTCTTCACCGTGGCGCTCGAGCACCCCGCGTCCCCTCTGCACACCGCGCTGCACGATCCATTGCTGCGACGCGCGCTGATCGGCTTGGCGATGGGATCGACGGCGATCTGTTTGATTCTGTCGCCGTGGGGGCAGCAATCGGGCGCTCACATGAACCCTGCGGTGACGCTCACGTTCTGGCGATTGGGTCGGGTACGAGCGCACGACGCGCTGTGCTTCATCGCGGCGCAGGCGTTGGGCGCAATCGCGGGCGTGGGTGTGTCGCGACTGCTCTTGGGCGCCCGCTTGGCCGATCCGGCGGTGAACTATGCCGTGACCCTTCCCGGCGCGCGCGGCATGAGCGTTGCGTTCTTGGCCGAGTTCACGATCAGCGCACTGCTGATGCTGGTGGTGTTGATCGTCGGCGAGAGTACGCGATGGGCGCCGCGCACGCCGTTCATCGCCGGCAGCTTGGTGGCGCTGTACATCACGCTCGAAGCGCCGCTGTCGGGCATGAGCATGAACCCGGCGCGCAGTCTGGGATCGATGGCCTGGGCTGGCGGCTTCTCTTCGTTCTGGATCTATCTCTTGGCTCCGCCGTTGGGAATGCTCACCTCGGCCGGGCTGTTCACGGCGGCGCGCGGCTTGGCTGCGGTGCATTGCGCCAAATTGCATCACGACAACGACAAGCGCTGCATCCACTGCGGTGCGCGATTCAAATCGAGTTGGGAGGAAGCGGCATGAGTCAGTCCACGCGCTACGACGTGGTGATCGTGGGGAGCGGCGCCGGTGGCGGCACGCTGGCCTATCGTTTGGCGACGGCGGGCAAGCGCGTCTTGCTGTTGGAGCGCGGCGGATACATCAAGCGTGAGGTCCAAAACTGGGACACGCGCGCGGTCAACGTCGAGGGTCGGTACAACACCAGGGACACGTGGCTCGACAAAGATGGCAAACCGCTGCATCCGCACACCAACTACGGGGTGGGCGGAAACACGAAGTTTTATGGCGCCGCGTTGTTTCGCATGCGCGAGCGCGACTTTGGAACGTTACGTCACAGCGGCGGCATCTCGCCGGCGTGGCCAATCAGCTATGCCGAGATCGAGCCGTACTACTCGCAGGCCGAGCATCTCTATGACGTGCGCGGCGAGGCCGGAGTCGATCCCACCGAGCCGTGGCGCAGTACGCCGTTTCCTCA
>CAZAHQ010000511.1:0-3402 GCA_964484415.1 uncultured Acidobacteriota bacterium
CGCAGGAATCATGCGATCCAAAGCCCTCCGCCACCATCGGGCGAATACCCGATCGATGGCCGGAAACCACCCTATTTCTCGCCGGAGTGTAACTGCGCAAGGTGTTCGCGCCTCCTTGCCGACCGGGACCGGCGCGCAGACGATCGACGCCAGCGGATCCCTCACTTCACCTCCCCGAGTTGAACGGTTACCGAAGTCTCGAACCGATTGCCTTCCCATTCGCCTTCGACGCGCAGATCCCATCGTTCGACCGGACCGCGGGCTATGGTCAGCGTCATGGAATGGAAACGGTCAGTGAAGGCCAAAGCAACTTCCTCGCTGATTACCGGTTCGCGTTCCCGCAAAGCAACCAGCCGTTGGGAGTCGAACGGACCCTCCATCTTCTGACCGCCCACTGTCGTTTCGCGAAGTCGTAAATCGAACAGGCTAACCCAACCACGCAGCACGTTATCTATCGAGACTGTCGTCATCAGCGGCCTCGACCCGGAGATCGCGGCCAGCAATCCGGCATCGCGATCGACATTCAAGGCTCCGAGCTCCGCCTTCGTCAGCCTCGAGGTACCGTCAGGCCGCTTGATTTCATAACCGTCGCCATGCGGGGTGAGTTCGACCGTGCCGTGCCCGAACGTCCACAATCCCGGGAAGCGATAGACGGTTGTCGAGCCGTCCGGGGATGTTTCACTCAACTCGCTCTGTGTGTCGATCGTGTTGATCGCTCGAATCAGGCCTAGGGTGTTGCGTCGAAGCTCGATCGACTGCTTGATGAAGGCGGTCCTGCTCGCCTTGTCACTTCCAATAGTTGTATTTATCGAGATCTTGACGATGGCTGGGTCGAGATGCTTGATTCGGTTGAGCGCTGTGTCCAGCGTGTCTCGAGCGTCCGGTCCGGCAGCCTTCGGAAGCGCCAGTTCACGCCGCTTGAGACTCGCCAGAAATGACTCCGCGATAAATCGATCCCGCGCGGTGTACTCGTCGCCAGCAGGCGAGTAGATAAGCTTGATGCACTGTCCATCGGGAGTGATCGAACCGTAGACCATCTCGAGGTGCTTGCCCGCTCTTAGATCGACCGACATTCTCAGCAGCGGAATGCCTGGGATGTCGATCCGCTGCATCTTTGTTGCTGCGACCAGTCCCGACGCGACATCTGGCGAGTTGTCGAGTTCCAGCGGGAACTTCTTCGCTTTGACGTCATATCGAAGGGCTGTAGCAAATCCGAAGATGAACCAACCGTGTCTTAGAACCGATAGATCGAGGGACCCGTCCTTGTTCGGCCTCAAGAATCGCCGATCGCCCTCCTCGACCCAGAAGATGTTTTCCAGGCGAGAGCTATCGCCGAGCACGTAGTTGGCCGGAAGCGACAGGTCGATCGGGATTCTGTGTGACAACGAGTTCGCAAACGCTTCGGCGATCGGAACCTTCTTGAGCGGGACCTGTCCTTCCAACGCGAGTGCAGGAGATAACTGGGCTACCAGGCTCAAGACCACTAGGACGACTCGAGCGAGATCTGGAGGCATTGGAGCTCCAATAGCGGCTGCGGGGCCGGATGATACGACGACGGGCCAAAGGTGTATCGCGCTCTGCGGGCCGACCGCGCTGACGTCGCGCTATTGCAGGATTCCCGTGATCGAGTTAGCGTCGCGCGCACTCTCGCTGGGGGAGACCAGTCGATGCGAGTCATAGAGCTGTCCTGCCTTTCCGTATGCGTTGCATTGAGCAGCATCTCTCAGGTGCATTCGCAAGTCCTGTCGCAGCCGGAGCGCCTCGCCTTGGCTCGTGCTCACGCCGAGCTGTTTGGAGATCCGGACAGCTATCTGTCGCCGGCAGTGTTCGACGCCTGGACGGATGTGTTTCATGGTCGATCGCCATACGGCATGACGCAGGCGGAGTCTGCTAGCGTCCCCGTCACAGGGTGTCCCGGCGGCTTGTGCCCGCCGTCGGCCTCGCAACTTTGCATCGCGTCGATGGACCCCGACGCCGACGGCACCGACGAGTTCCGACAGGGTGATGTGATTGGGCTCACGTACGACTATCGACCTCGAGCCTCTCATGTCATCACATCAATCGACGCGCACCCTTTGGCGGCTGCTTGTACTGGTGGAGGGGCACTGATTACGGTCCAACCTCCCATCAACACTACCGTGGAGCCGATATCCGGCGTCGTCGTTCGGGATCTGTGGAGCAATGCATTCCACGCCTCGGCTGCCGGTTACTTCCTCTTGGGGTACTCGCTCGCGAACGCATCACGCCTGCGAGACGGACTGACGGGCCCGCCCATGACGTGGATCGACCATGGCTCGTCGAGCGTGGATGCGCCGTCGCTCGTAGCGCGGGGCGCTCGCTGCAGTTCAGTTTCCTGGTCGCCGGCAGCGTCGGAACTGGCTCCACGATGTGTCGAAGGTGCGACGGACGAAGCCTGTCATATCGCACGGTCCGCGCGGCGTAGATCGCAGTTGATTTCGACGCAGCCCGCGACAATCCAATCGGGACATCGTTACCTTATTTCTGGGTTCGTCTGCAGCGACGCGATCACTGCCGTTCGCATCGACCTGGTTGCGCGCAAGAACTCCCATTGGAAGCGGCTGCCGTTCGCCTCGGTAAGGGTGCCGTCGCCCTCCGTAGAGACCACCGACTGCCGATTACCTGAGTGGATGGAGCGCGAGTTTCTCGCACCGCAGTCGCTGGATCGTGTGCGACTGCAGGTTTCGTGGGAGCGCGCGCCTGGTGATACAGCAGGCCCAACGGTGTTTATCGACTCGCTCACACTGCGGCGACTCGCAGACTCGCCGACAACTATTAGTTCACCGTTCCTACTCAACGACCCGGGGGACCGACGAATCGTCGTGACCGGCGACTCCTGGACGACCGGCACTTATATCGAACAAGGGATCGAGGCGAGTCTCTCCGCTCGCCTTGGACGTGATCTCTCTGCGCAGGTGATTTCGACGGGGCGGGGTGGGTATACCACCGATTCCGTGATCGCCAACTTCGACGCGATGATCGGTCAGCACGAGCCTCTCTACGCAGTTATATCTGTTGGCGTCAACGAGGCCTATCTCCGTCGTGGGCCGGACGCCTTCGTAGCGAGCGTGCGAGCCCTTGCTGCTCGCTGTCGTGCCGAAGGAATCATCCCGATTTTCATTGGAGTGCCGCCGGTGGGAGTGGACGAAGGAACCGGATCGATGCTCGAGCATGCCTACCTGTTGCGCGACGCACAGCGGGCGGCGCTCCTCGACATAGCACCAAATCCCTGACTCAGAGAGGCTCGCGGCGACTGCCACTGCTGTGACGAGACCGCTTGGCAATCGCGCCAGGTCTCGTCACGTTGAGGTCCGCCCTACGCAATGCGACGCGTGCTCACCCGCGATCAGCGTCATCATCCGCAACACGCTTCTTCGTTTCGTC
>CAZAHQ010000512.1:0-3400 GCA_964484415.1 uncultured Acidobacteriota bacterium
GCGGCGAGGCCGGAGTCGATCCCACCGAGCCGTGGCGCAGTACGCCGTTTCCTCATGGCCCGATCAGTCACGAGCCACGAATTCAGGACCTCTCCGACGACTTTTCGCGCTTAGGGCTGAAGCCGTTTCATGTGCCGTTGGGCGTGCGACTGGATGAAGGCAATCCGCGCGCGAGCCGATGCATTCGGTGCTCCACGTGCGATGGGCACCCGTGCTTGGTCTACGCCAAGTCCGACGCGCAGACGATGTGCGTCGATCCGGCAGTCGATACGGGGCACGTCACCTTGGTGACCGATGCCAAGGTCACCAAGCTCGTCACTAACGAGTCGGGCCGCGAGGTCACCGGTGTGGTGGTCGAACGCCATGGTCAAGTCGAAACCTATCGCGGCGACATCGTGGTGGTCTCCTGCGGTGCGATCAACTCCGCGGCGCTCTTGCTGGCGTCGGCCAACGACAAGCACCCGCGCGGGTTGGCCAACGGCTCCGACACGGTCGGCCGGCACTACATGGGGCACATCAACTCGGTCTTGATGGCGTTGTCGAAGTGCCCCAACCCGACCGTGTTTCAAAAGACACTCGCGGTGAACGACTTCTACTTCGGCAGCCCGGAGTGGGACTTTCCGATGGGGCACATTTCGTTCGTCGGCAAGCTCGATGCGGCAACGCTGTCGGCGGGCGCGCCGGCTATCGCACCGGGTTGGACGCTCGATCTGATGGCCAAGCACTCGCTCGACTTTTGGTTGACGTCCGAGGATCTGCCCGACCCTGACAACCGCGTAACGCTCGATCGCAATGGCAAGATCGTGTTGAGCTACAAGCCGAACAACGAAGAAGGTCACACGCGATTGATCGCCAAACTCAAGAAGCTCTTGCAGCAGCAGTCCAAGTGTTCGGTACATGGACACGAATGCCATCAAGGGTTGTTCTCACGCAGCCTGTTCTTGGGTCAGCGCATTCCACTGGCGGGTGTGGCTCATCAGAACGGCACGATTCGCTTTGGATCGAGCGCCGACACGTCGGCACTCGATCCCAACTGCAAGGCATGGGAGCTGGACAACCTGTACGTCGTCGATGGCAGCTTCTTCCCATCGAGCTCGGCGGTGAACCCCGCGCTGACGATCATGGCCAACGCGTTGCGGGTCGGCGATCACCTGATTGCGCGTTTGGGTGGTGCTGCATGAAGCGCGCACTCCATGCTCCGCAGTGGTTACTAGCCGCCGGCGTTGCTCTCGGACTGGGCGCAGCGCTGATCGCACCGGCACGTGCTGAGGTGACCGCCGTCGACGGCGTTTCGATTGTCGTCGACAACCTCGACGCGTCGATTGACTTCTACACCCGCGTGCTCGACTTCAAGAAGATCTCCGAAGAAGAACTGGCGGGGTCGGAGTGGGAGCATCTGGTCGGCGTCTTCGGTGCGCGTGCGCGCAGTGCGCAACTGCAGCTTGGGCGCGAGTCGATTCAGCTCGTGCAGTTCCTCGCACCGCGAGGCCGGCCGATTCCGGTCGACTCGCGCAGCCAAGATCAGTGGTTTCAGCACATCGCGATCGTGGTGCGCGACATGCCGCTGGCCTATCAGCGATTGCGCGCCGCCAACGTCACGCACGCCTCCACGGCGCCGCAGCGATTGCCCGACTGGAACCCCAATGCCGGCGGAATCCAAGCGTTCTACTTCAAGGATCCCGACAACCACGTACTCGAGGTGATCTGGTTTCCCGCCGGGAAAGGCGACCCGCGCTGGCAGGCACCAGGCAAGGATCTGTTTCTCGGGATCGACCACACGGCGATCGTCGTGCGCGACACCAAGGCCTCGCTTCAGTTCTATCGCGATGCGCTCGGCTTGCGTGTCGCCGGCGAGAGCGAGAACTACGGTATCGAACAGGAGCACCTCAACAATGTGTTCGGCGCGCGGCTGCACATCACCGGATTGCGCGCGCCGAGCGGTATCGGTGTCGAGTTCTTGGAGTATCTCGCTCCGAGCGATGGGCGCCCCTACCCGCTCGATGCACGCGCCACCGACTTGTGGAGCTGGCAGACACGCTTCGCGGTGAAGGACGCCACGATCGAATCGCAGAATGCAAGACGCGGCGGCGGGCGGTGGATCTCACCCGGCGCCGTCACGCTGCCCACAACGATGCAAGGACTCACCTCCGGCGCCCTCGTGCGCGATCCCGACGGCCACGCCGTCCTGCTAATGAGCCGCTGACATGAAAACTCCGACCCTGCCTACTGCCGAACACCAACGCCTTGCCGAAGACAAGACACGCGCTCGCAATTGGAAGCGCTGGGGCCCTTACCTCTCAGAACGCCAATGGGGCACCGTGCGTGAGGATTACTCCGAGTCCGGCGATTGCTGGAGCTACTTCCCGCACGATCACGCGCGCAGCCGCGCCTATCGCTGGGGCGAGGATGGCCTGCTCGGAATCACCGATCGCGAGTGCCGCTTGTGCTTCTCGCTCGCGCTCTGGAACGGCCGCGACCCGATCCTCAAAGAGCGCCTGTACGGGCTGACCGGCCCGGAGGGAAATCACGGCGAGGATGTCAAGGAGGAGTACTTCTACCTCGACTCCACACCGACGCACAGCTACATGCGCGCGCTCTACAAATACCCGCAGACTGAGTTTCCGTATGGCTGGTTGCTTGACGAGAACAGACGTCGCGGGAAGGAACAGCCGGAGTTCGAGTTGAAGGACACCGGCGTGTTCAATGACAACCGCTACTTCGATGTCGAGGCGCAGTACGCCAAGGCCGACGCCGACGACATCCTGATCCGCGTGCGTGTCACCAATCGCGGCCCCGAAACCGCCACGCTGCACTTGTTGCCGCAGCTTTGGTTTCGCAACAGTTGGAGCTGGGGTTGCAAACACGAAGGGTGCGGGATTCGCCCCGATCTGTCGCTTCAGACCGACGGTTCGATCCGCGCGCGCCACACCACGCTGGGCGAGTATCGCTTGGAAGCCGAGGGTGCCGATCGGTTCCTGTTCACCAACAACGACAGCAACCAAGAGCGCTTGTGGAACACGCCCAACCCACAACCACAGGTGAAGGATGCGTTTCATCGCTACGTCGTCAATGGCGACACCGGCGCCGTGAGCGAGGAACAGCGCGGCACCAAGGCGGCCGCACTCTACCTGCTGACGCTGGCACCCGGCGAGACCAAAGACGTGCGACTACGCCTCTACGCCGCAGGGGCGCCTTCGCCGCAATCGTTTGGGCCGGCATTCGATGCCGCCTTCGAGCAGCGCGAATCCGAGGCCGACAGTTTCTACTCTCAGACGCTCGCCAAGGGGATGACCCAAGACGAGCAACGCGTTGCGCGCCAGGCGTTCGCCGGCTTGTTGTGGAGCAAGCAGTTCTTCCACTACGTGGTCGAGGACTGGCTCGACGGCGACAGCGACCAGCC
>CAZAHQ010000513.1:0-3395 GCA_964484415.1 uncultured Acidobacteriota bacterium
CCGGAGAGCTATCGGGTGGTGGGCGTGACCGACGACTTCCGCAAGCACGGCGATCTGTCGATGCCTTTTCACCATGTGTACTATCGCAAGACGTTTTCGGGTCCAGACGCGGAGATGCCGGCCGCGCTGCTCCTGAAGATGGCACCCGGGACGCCGATCAGTTTCGAGCGGACGTTGACCGAGAGATTGCAGGCGATCGCACCGGACTGGCGTTTCGACGTGCAACAACTGACCGTCTCGAGGCTGTCCAGTCTACAAACGATTCTGGTCGGGTATCTCGCCATCGGTCTGGTCGCCGCGTTCCTGCTGCTCATGGTGGTGATGGGGCTGACCGGCGTGTTTTGGCAGAGCGTGGGGCAGCGGCGTGCCGAGATCGGCCTTCGCCGGGCCGCTGGCGCGACCGCCTGCGGCGTTCTGGGCCAGATCGTCGGCGAGGTATCGGCGTTGGTGACGCTGGCGGTCGCGATCGGTGTACTGCTAATTGCCCAACTGCCGTTGTTCGGACTCAGTCAACCGTGGCTCTCCGCTGGACGGTTCATAACGGCGCTCGTGATGTCGATCGTGCTGGTTTATCTTCTGGCTGTGATCACGGCGCTCGCGCCTGCCTATCTGGCCGCAGGCGTCGCTCCCGCGGAGGCGCTGCGTGCCGAGTGAATCAGCCTCGATCCTCTTGGTCGACGACGATCCAGGGGTGATTGCCTCGCTCGCACTCGTGTTGAAGCAAGCTGGTCATCGCACCACCGGCGCGCTGTCGCCCGACGACGCGCTTGCAAAACTGAGCGCCGGGAAATTCGATCTGGTGTTTCAGGATATGAACTTCTCGCGCGAAACCAGTGGTTCGGAGGGGCTTGCGCTGTTGCGCTCGATCCACGAGCAGCAACCGCGCCTGCCGGTGGTGTTGATCACAGCCTGGGGCTCGATCGAGTTGGCGGTCGCTGGGATGCGCTCCGGAGCCGCGGACTTCATCACCAAGCCTTGGAACAATCAGCGAGTCGTCGAAGCCGTCGAGACCACGTTGTCGATCGCACGTTTGCCCCAAGACCGCGATGCGGTCACCACACGCGCGCAACTTGAAGCGCAGGGCGACGTCGCGGCGATCATCGGCACCGATCCCCATCTGCTGCGGTTGCTCAACGTGGCCTTACGCGTCGCGCCCACCGAAGCAGCTGTGCTCATCACGGGTGAGGCGGGGACCGGCAAGGAGCTGATCGCCGAACTGATCCACAAGGCCAGCCGCCGCGCGCGCGACCCGTTCGTGAAGGTCAACCTCGGTGGCCTCTCGACCAGCCTGTTCGAGAGCGAAATGTTCGGGCATGTGAAAGGCGCCTTCACCGATGCGCGTCACGATCGCAAAGGGCGATTCGAAGTCGCCTCGGGCGGGACTATCTTTCTCGATGAAATCGGCGACCTGGAATCGGCCTGTCAGGTCAAGTTGCTGCGTGTCCTGCAAGATCGCAGCTTCGAGCCGCTCGGCTCGTCGCAGACCAAGCGTGTCGACGTGCGCGTCGTGTCAGCCACCAATCGCGACCTCACGTCGATGGTCGCAAGTGGAGCGTTCCGCGAGGACCTGTTCTACCGGCTCAACCTGATCGCGTTGCATCTGCCACCGCTGCGCCAGCGTCGCGACGATATCTTGCTTTTGGCCGAGCATTTTCTGGCGCAGTTGCGGCCCGGCTCGAGCTTGACCTCGCGTGCCGCTTCGTGGCTGCAACAGCAGGCCTGGCCAGGGAACGTGCGCGAACTCAAGGCCACCTTGGAGCGCGCCGCGTTGTTGGCCGATCACTCGCACCTCGATGTCGCTGATTTGGCGGCGAATGCAGCGGTGCCGAAGTCGGGCAACAGCGCCGATGCGGTTCCAACCATCGGCGCGATGAGGCTCGACGAAATGGAACGCGCGATGATCGTCAAGGCGCTGCAAGACCACGCTGGCAACATCACACATGTGGCCCAGGCCCTGGGATTGACACGCGCCGCGCTTTACCGCCGACTCAAGAAGTTCGGACTCGAAGGGTGAGGCTTCAGCGGCGGTTTCAGGCCTATATCGTTGTGCTGCACCTGTGGCTCGCCGTCGCCGCGGCGCTTTTGTGGCGCATCAGTCCGTGGTGGACCGTCGCCGCCGAGTTGGTGCTGGTTGTCTCGACCGCGATCGGACTGCGGCTAATCTCACGGTTGTTCGAGTCATTGCGTGAGTTCGCCTCAGCCTCTGCGCTGATCGACGAGGGGGAACTCACGACACGGATGTTGCCGTCGGGTTCGAGCGACCTCGATCGGCTGGTCACCGCCTATAACCGAATGATCGATACGCTGCGCGCGGAGCGAGTTCGACTGCAAGAGCAGCAGTGGTTTCTCGCCAAGATCATCGCCGCATCGCCGGCCGGGGTTGTGTCGTTTGCACTGGATGGAGCGGTGACCGACGTCAACCCGGCGGCCGAGCGTTTGCTTGGCGCACCCAAGAGCAGACTGCTTGGAAAGCCGATCTCCCAACTGCCCGGGGTCTACGGCACAGAACTGGCGACGGCGACGGTGGGGAAGTCACGTTTGTTGACGGCCGATGGCCACCGCGTGCGCTGCCAGCTTTCCGAGTTCTTCGAGCAAGGATTCTCGCGACGGTTCTTGCTGATCGAAGAGCTCACGGCCGAACTGCATCGCGCGGAAAAGGCCGCCTATGAGAAATCGATCCGGGTCATGGCCCACGAGATCAACAACTCGGTTGGCGCCAGCAATGCGCTGCTGGCCGCGTGCCGACACTACGCACCCCAGTTGGCAGCCTCGGACCGGGATGACTTCGAGCACGCCCTGGAGTTGGCGATTGCGCGTGGCGAACACCTCAATTCGTTCCTGAATCGGTTTGCCGACGTCTTTCGACTACCAGCTCCACAAGCAACGCCGTGTCATCTGGGCGAATTGGCAGCAGCCGTGATGCGCTTGGCGCAGGCCGGTGCACCGCCTGGCATCGACTGGAGCGTGCAATTGGATGAGCCGTCTCCAGAGGCCTCGATAGATCGCTACCAACTGGAGCAGGTGTTGCTCAACGTATTGAGGAATGCGCGCGAGGCGGTGGGAGAGCGCGGCAGGATCGTGTTGCGTGTCCAGCATCGAGGCGAGGGGGCGCGCCTAGAAGTCGAGGACGATGGTCCCGGATTCGACGCCGACAGCGTGTCGCCGCTGTCGTCGCCGTTTCACACCACGAAACCACACGGGCAAGGTATCGGACTGACGATCGCGCGCGAGATCCTCACCGCGCACGGCTTTCGTTTCGGGATCGACAGCCGCATCGGGGGCCCCACCCGCTTTTGGATCCAGACCTAGTGTCCCGCTCGCGACTGTAGTGCCCATCGTTCTAGTGTCCTGTCTCATATATAGCTATTCAATAATGGCTGGACATGGTAACGTCG
>CAZAHQ010000514.1:0-3393 GCA_964484415.1 uncultured Acidobacteriota bacterium
CGTAGCTCGCCCTCGTAGGCCTGCACCGAGAGTGTGGAGTGATCGCGTCGTTCGAGTCCTTCCCGTCCAACGACTCGCCAGGTTGCCGATTCGAACCGGAGCGGCGCGACGCTCGTCCGGCCGTCGAGCTGAAGTACGCCGCGATTCACCGTGATCACATGCCGCTCCGGCGACTCGATCTCCAGCCGCACCGGATGTTGCTGCGAGCAGCGCCAGACCAGCACCATCGGCGGCGTCGATGGTCCCGAGGCCATCGGCATTGCGGCGAACAGCGGCGTCAACGCTAGGCACCGTCTCAGCATGTCGCTCTCATCGCGGGGCGCTCAACGCACCGTGATCGTGGCCGTCGCTTCCGGCAACGAAGCGCCGGGTAGCCACAGCTCGATGCGATGCCTCCCTGCTACGGCCGGCAGCATCGCGGTGAACGGGGGGGCTAGCGTGATCGACTGACCGCCATCAGTGCGCACGGTGAGACGATGTTCACCTGCGGGAGCGATCGCCCTCAGGGGAATGGCCTGATCGCGACGCGGCAGACCCGGGTCGAGCAGAAACTCATCGCCGTCTTTGGGGGACAGCAACTGTGCGCGCACCACATCGACTTGTTCGTGATTCGCAGAGTCGTCGCTCGCCATGCGACCCCACGGGCCGGCTTCGACCCCCTCGCGCCGGGCCCAGGCGTAGTAGCGCGCGCCCAGGTCGACGACGCCCCGACCGTCGGCGAGCACACGATGCATTGCGCACTTCCCTTCAGGCGCGCTTCCCGGAACAAACGACTCCTGCAACTTGGCTGGACAAGACTCTGCAGCGCGAGCACCCGACAAGGCGCAGATTTCCAGGCGCTCGAGGCCGCTCCGATCGATCAGCGGCGCCGCTGCGATCCCCTGCATCGCGCGCATCATCACGCGCTTGAGCAGCGGCCCTGCGCCGGTGATTCCAGAAACACCGAGCATCGGTGCCCCGTCAAAATTCCCAACCCAAACCGCGACGGTGCGCTCATGCGTGAAGCCGATCGCCCAGTTGTCGACATGCGCTCTGGATGTACCGGTTTTGGCCGCCATCGGAAACGGCAGGCGCAGCGCGTTGTCGAGTCCGAATGCCGGGCCGCGCGCGCGCTCGTCGGAAAGCATGTCGACCAACAGTCGAGTGGCCGCCGGGTCCATGAATCGTTGCGGCCGTAGCTCAGGCACGACGGCGAGGGCGCGGCCCGAGGCATCGCTCTGCGTGCGAATCGCGGTGAGCGGCTCGAGCACTCCACCGCGAGCCAATCCGCGATAGGCGCGCGCCTGTTCGTACAGCGTGACCTCACCGTCGCCCAGCACCAACGCGACGCCGTAGTGCTCGGGTGTCTCCTCGAGCGACGCGTATCCGGCCGCGCGCAACGTGTGCAGCACGCGCGCCGGCCCTAGTCGCTCGCATAGCTGCACCGCCGGGATGTTGTAGCTATTGGCAAGCGCCGCGCGCAATCGCACCGGACCGCGTTGACGACGATCGTAGTTCTTGGGCTGATAGTCGCCGCTTTCGGTGGCGTAATGCGTCTCGATGTCAGGCAGCAACGAGGCGGTCGTCATTCCATTCCAGAGCGCAAGCCCGTAGACGAATGGCTTGAGACTGCTCCCAGGTTGGCGTTTGGCCCGCACCCCATCGTTCTGGCCGACCGGCGATCCGAAGAAGCTCTCGGATCCAACGTAGGCGAGTATCTCGCCATTCTCGTTGTCGACCACGATCACCGCGGCCTGCCCCACATTTCTCTCCACCAACCCCGCCAGCTCGCTCTCGATCGATTGCTCCACGAACCGCTGCAAACTCGAATCGAGCGTGGTCTGGATCGACGCCGCTTCGGCGGGAGCTTGCCCGCTTACCCATTGCGTGAAGTGAGGCGCTGCAAACACCGGCCGTCGTTGCACCAAATCCCAGGGTGCACTCGTCGCAGCATGGGCCTGCTCGTCGCTGATCGATCCACAGCGGCGCATCCTGTCGAGCACCTGCAGCATTCGAGTGCGGGCTGCTTCCGGGTGTCGATACGGATCGAAGCGAGCCGGCGACGCCGTGATCCCGGCCAACAACGCCGCTTGTGCCAACGAGAGCCTCGCCGCGGGACGTTCGAAATACGTTCGGGCGGCGGCTTCGACGCCGACCAGTGAGTGACCGAGCGCCACGCGGTCGAGATAGGCATGCAGGATCTGCTCACGCGACAAGTGTGCGGTAAGACGAATAGCCCACAGTGCTTCTTTCGCCTTGCCCCACGGCGTGCGCGAGCGCGGCACCAGTCGACGCGCCAGTTGCTGCGTGATGGTCGAGGCTCCGCCGGTGAGCCGGCCCGCATGCAGCGAGTGCACGAGCGTGCGCACCATCGCTAGCGGGTCGACGCCCGGATGCTTGCCGAAGCGCCGGTCCTCGGCCGCGATGAACGCCTGCTCGACCAGCGGCGGTATCGGCCCGGGAGGCAACGCCACCGCTCGCTCCTCGTTGCTGGATGGACGTTCGCGCAACAGCTCTCCATCACGGTCGTACAGACGTAGTGATGCGAATGGGCGCGAAAGCAACGACTCGGGCAGTGGCAGCACAACGAACAACAAAAGGCCCGCCGCAAGCGTCGTCATGAACGCCAGCAGGGCGCGTTGGAGTCGGCGCCTCACGGCGTCACCACGAAGGTTGTCGCGCCCGTGCGACCGAACGTCTCCGGCGCGTACATCTCTTCGGCCCCTCCCGGCGCAAACACGTAGCGCCCCGGCGTCGTCGCGCGCAACACGAACTCCAACTCGTGAACACCGGGCGGAAGAGAGTCGGCGAAGGCGAGGACGCGATCGTCGCGCAGTTCACGATGCTCAAACGGCGACCAGTAGCCGTATTCGAATGCCGGCTGGTCTTGGCCGTTGGACTCCTCACCTGGAACGCGCGCTGATGTCGCCAGTGAGGCGTCGACTGCTTCCAGACCCGAAGGCAGCGGGATGTCGACGGCAACGAATCGTCGTTCCGCCGACGTTGCGACGCGCACCTTCAGCCGCAGCAGGCTGCCGGCGCGCACCTCGTGACGCTCACCGCGCGCGGCGAGCGGCTCGATCCAGCGTTGGACGACGATGCCACGATCGAGCGGTTCGGCCGGCAGCTCGCTCGGCACATAGCGCAGTTGTGCCGAGTAGTAGAGCGTACCGCTCCCCTGTTTGCTTACCGACAACGAGGCACCGCTCGCCACCTGCTTGAACTCGCGGGCCGCAAGGGTGATGGTCTCGATGTCGAGCGTACGACCATGAAAAACCCGACGCGCAACCTCTCGACCATCGAGCGTTGCGATTGCATCGAAGTCGGGAGAGTCGCGCTCGGTGGTGCGCAGCAACTCCGACAAGGCGAGCAGCACATACGCCGCTTCCTGTGTGTTGCGATAGCCTCCCGATG
>CAZAHQ010000515.1:0-3393 GCA_964484415.1 uncultured Acidobacteriota bacterium
GGCTTCGGCACTCACCCCTTCCATCAAGTCGCCATCGCCGCACAACGCGTAGACACGATGTGAGAACAGCTCGAAGCCGGGACGATTGTATCGAGCGGCCAACCAGCTTCCGGCGATTGCGATTCCAACGCTGGTCGCGACACCTTGACCCAACGGTCCGGTCGTGGTCTCGACGCCGGTGGTCCAGCGGTATTCGGGATGACCGGGTGTCTTGCTGTTGAGTTGGCGGAAATTCTTGACGTCGTCGAGTGAAACGGCGGGGCGATCCTCGACCTTTCCGTGCGCATCGACCGACCGAACGCCCGTCAGGTGCAGTAACGAATAGAGCAACATCGAGGCATGCCCACACGACAACACGAACCGGTCGCGATCGGGCCACGATGGGTTGGCGGGGTCGTATCGCAACGCGTTCTGCCAAATTGCATAGGCCACCGGCGCGAGCGCCATCGGCGTGCCGGGGTGCCCGGAGTTGGCGGCTTGGACCGCATCCATCGAGAGCGTGCGAATCGTGTCGATGCTGAGCTTTTGGATCGAGCCTGACATGGGGTCTCCCTACACATCCGCAGTCTGAAAGAAGCTAGGCCGGACAGTCCGGAAAGAAAACGCCTGAGGCCGGCTATCTTACCGGTCCAATTCGGGACAAGGAGCAGGTCGCTGATGACCATGAGCACTCGTCGCAAGATCGTCGTCACCGGGGTCGGGTCTGGGTTAGGGCAGGCGATGGCTCGCGCTTTCACCGCCGAAGGGCACGTGGTTCATGGCTGTGGCCGACGCGTTGAGCCGCTTGAAGCACTGGAGTCCGAATTGGGCTTGGAGCGCCGCTTTGTGGTCTTGGATGCACGCGACACGGCCGGGGTCTCGGAATGGGCGAGGACGGTCTGCGCCGATGGACCACCCGACCTTTTGATCAACAACGCGGCGGTGATCAACACGCCGCGGCCGCTCTGGGAGGTCCCCGATCAGGAGTTCGCGACGCTGATCGAAATCAACGTCATCGCGGTATTTCGTGTCGTCCGCGCCTTCGTGCCTTCGATGCTCGCGGCCGGACGTGGCGTGATCGTGAACATTTCCTCCGGTTGGGGTCGCTCGACCGACCGAGGGATGGGACCGTATTGCGCCTCCAAATGGGCGATCGAGGGGCTTACCCGGGCGCTGGCCGACGATCTTCCGCCGGGGATGGCTGCCGTGCCGGTGAATCCGGGCGTCATCGACACTCCGATGCTGCGGCAGTGTTGGGGGGCAGAGGCGTCGCACTTCCCATCGGCCCAGGATTGGGCTCGCCGCGCCGTTCCGTTTCTGCTGCGGCTGGGGGCGGACGATAACGGACGATCAGTGACCGTTCCCTAGAACTGCGTGCGCAGGTCGATTGATTTTCCGAGTGGCGCGGCCGAAGTTCCTAGCCGCGACCCCTGTCTCGATTCGGAGCGGCCCGTGCCAGGTTGGGACGTCGGTCGCCCCACGGAGTTTCATGACGAACCAGCTACCGGGCAGTGCGGATGTGACATCGAAAGTCACACTGAAAATACTGGCGGAACTAGGGTTGCTTTCGGCAGACTTCGGCGTCCATTCAGAGTTCGGCCGAGGTGCTCGCCCGCCGCTGTATCTCGGCTCAGAGGTCGATCGAATCCTTCCCAGGAGGAAGTTTCCATGCGTTTTGTCAGAGTCTCGATGAAGGTCGTAGCGATTGCGATGTTGCTCGCCACCGCCGGCGCGCTCACCGCGAGTGCGGGGCCGAAGCCGCCACGCCCAAACGGAAGCGAGTGTCAGCAAGCGTGCTACGACCAGTTCTTGGCCGATCGCGCAGAGTGCGATCAGAGGTTGGCGGCGCGACTATCCGAACTCGACGCGGAAGAGGCTGCCTGCCGCGAGAATGCCAAGGATCCGATCACGTTGGGGCGCTGCCTCAATCGGGTGAACATCAAGCGCCGTGTCGCTGCCAATGAACAGCGCAAGTGCTACAGCCGCGCCAACACCAAGGCGTTCAACTGCTATCGCCAGTGCAACGCGTCGGAGACCGCACCGTAGTCGAGTGCGCGAGATAGAGACTCTGTTCCCAGGACGAGGGCGCCCAGGCGGGGCGCCCTTTTTCTGTTGGGGTTGGGTGACGGTCACGCAGAGGTCCCGATTTGCCGTCGATTCGGTGTCAGTCGGCGTAGATTCCGGGCGCAATCGGGAGGCACGACGATGGCGCGATCTGGTCTGCTCTTGGCCCTAGCGTTGGTCGGGGTCCCGAGCGGGACTCTGCTGGCATCACCCCCGGGGGAAATCGCTGCGCTTGCCTTCACCGACAAGCAGACACTGTCCTGGTCGGCAAGTCCCGCTGCCTCGGCCTACAACGTTTACCGCGGTATCTCTGCCGACGGTTCGGATGCGCGTTGTTGGGTGTTTCGCACCGCGACCACCGAGGTGACCGACAGCGCGACACCGGGGAGTCTGTTCACCTATCTGGTGAGCGGCTACAACGTCGAGGGTGAGGGCACACTCGGCTCCTCGAGCAGCGGCGCACCGCGCATTCCCCAGGTGCGATGCACCGACAACGACCTCGATGGCGTGCGCGATGATCAGGACAACTGCCCACTGATCGCCAACCTGACGCAAGCCGATCAGGATCTGGATGGTCAGGGCGATCTCTGCGATCCACAGACCTATCACTTCGAGTTCGACACACTTGGCTCACGGCCTGGCGGCATGACACAGGATGGCGGGAGCAACGCCACGTTCAACGTGCAGGAGTTCGCGGGTGACCGCGGCGTGAGTTACCTCACGGCCGGCGCTGCAGTGGTCGATGGATTCGATCGATTCGTCAGCGACCGGCCACGGCAGAATTTCGATCTGTATCTCGACACGGCCGCGTCACCAACCGGTTACGCCATCGTCGAGTTTTGGAATGACGGTAACCCGGGCGAGCGCGCCGGCCGTGCCCTGCGGTTTTATGTCGGGCAGGGTGTCGTTGGACTGCAAACGCGGCGCGGCGACCTTGCGGTGACGCTCGCAGAACAGTCGGTGAGCGGCTTGGAGCGGTTGCGAGTGCGCGTGCGAGAACACCTCGGTGGTGGACGCGATGTGCGCGTCGATACCTGGAGCGGTACGGCGTGGAATCAAGACGCTGCTGTCTTCTTGGTCGCCGATGACGAGCCGTACTTTGGTCGCCGTGTCGCGCTCACCGAGTGGGGTGGAGGGACACGCGGTGTTACGCGCGTCACGCTCAACGGCGTTTGGACCGGGCCGGACTTCGCGCTCAACAAGAGCTTCGAGACCTTGAGCGACTGGCAGGTCATCCAACGCAATGCCGGCGGATCCGCCGACTTGAGACTGGCGCTGCAGTATCGCGCGAGCGAACCGGTGCGTGTCGAGGTTGCGGTGGAATCGTCAACCACCGGCACGCCACTCCCT
>CAZAHQ010000516.1:0-3388 GCA_964484415.1 uncultured Acidobacteriota bacterium
CTGATCATGGCGTCGCAAATGGTCCACGACCATGTGGTGCACTTCTACCATCTGCACGCGCTCGATTGGGTCGATATCGTTTCGGCGCTCTCGGCCGACCCGGCCAAGACGTCAGCGTTGGCGCAGTCGATCTCGAATTGGCCCAAGTCGAGCACCACGTATTTCACCGGCGTGCGCGACCGGATCAAGGAGTTCGTGGAGCGCGGTCAACTCGGTCCGTTCGCCAACGCTTATTGGGGTCATCCCGCTTATCGCTTGCCGGCCGAGGCGAACCTGATGGCGGTGGCGCACTACCTAGAAGCGCTCGACTGGCAACGCGAGTTCGCGCGCATTCACGCCGTGCTCGGTGGCAAGAACCCTCACCTGCAGAGCTTCCTCGTGGGCGGGATGGCGACGCCGGTCGATCCCAACAGCCAGACGGCGCTGAATGCAGGCTCGATCGCCACGATGCGGCAGATGATCAAGAGCGCGCACGATCTCGTGACGCAGATGTACATCCCCGACGTGCTGGCGGTCGCCTCGTTCTACAAAGACTGGGCCGGGCATGGACAGGGTGTCGGCAACTACTTGGTCTACGGCGAGTACCCCGAAGGCGATGGCGCGACCCCTTCACTCTATCTCCCGTCGGGTGTGATTCGCGGACGCAATCTCGCGGCGGTGGAGGACCTGGACGTTTCCAAGATCACCGAGTTCGTGACCCACTCTTGGTACGAGTACTCCGATGGCGATGCGCAAGGCCGGCATCCGTTCCAGGGCGAGACCACGCCCAACTATACCGGTCCCAATCCGCCGTACGACCGGCTGCGCACCGATCAGAAGTACAGTTGGCTGAAGTCGCCGCGGTACGACGGCCTGGTGATGGAGGTCGGGCCGTTGTCGCGCATGCTCGTCGCCTACGCGCGTGGGCATGCACGGGTCAAGGAGTTGGTCGGCGGCGCACTCACGCACTTGGGCGTGGGACCCGAAGCGTTGTTCTCGACTTTGGGGCGAATCGCCGCGCGTGCGTTGGAAACGCAATTGTTGGTGGAGAAGCTCGACGACTGGCTCGATCAACTCGCCAACAACATGGGGCGCGGTGAGTTGAGAATTCACGACAATTCCAAGTGGGATCCGTCGAGTTGGCCAGCCGACTGCACCGGCGCTGGTTTCCACGAAGCGCCGCGGGGTGCGTTGGGGCATTGGGTGCACATCAAGGACGGGATCATCGCCAACTACCAGTGCATCGTGCCGAGCACCTGGAACGGCGGCCCGCGCGATGCGAAGGGACAACCCGGTCCGTATGAGCAAGCATTGGTCGGCACACCGGTGCACGATCCAGAGCAGCCGCTGGAGATTCTACGCACCGTACACTCGTTCGATCCGTGCATGGCCTGCGGCGTCCATGTGGTCGATGCCAAGCGTCGCGAGCTGGCATCCGTGAAGGCTGTATGAACAGCCGCACGCACGCGGTCATCCCGCAGCGCGGTGTGCGAATGACGCAAGAGCCGACCGCGACGATCGCGCCGGTGTACGTGTGGGAGTTTCCGGTGCGGCTCTCGCACTGGCTGATCGTGCTGTCGATCTTCGTGTTGTCGTTCACCGGCTACTCGCTCGGCCGTCCATTCATTTCCGTGGCGGGGGAGGCCAAGGATCACTTTGCTACCGGCACCATGCGCGCCGTGCACTTCTATGCGGCCACGGTGTTCGGCGTGGCGGTGATCATGCGGCTGTACTGGATGGTGTTTTCACGCAATCGGTTTGCGAGTTGGCGGCAGTTCATCCCGGTTACGGCAAGGCGCTGGAAGAAGTTCTGGCACGTGCTGCGTTTCTATCTGTTCCTCAGCCACGACTCACCCATGACGGTCGGTCACAACCCACTGGCAGGGCTCACCTACACGTTCGTGTTTGCGCTGTACGTGATGATGATGCTCACCGGGTTGGGAATTTATGCGCCCGAAACTCACCTCGGATCGCCGTTGCGGTTGTTGGCGTTCTTGGCTCCGTTGTTCGGCGGGCTACAGACGGCGCGCTGGTTACATCACATCGGGATGTGGATGCTGCTCGGCTTCTTTGTGCACCACTTGGCCAGCGCGCTGTTGGTCTCGCGCCTGGAGCGCAACGGCATCCTCGATTCGATCTTCTCAGGCTGGAAGTACCTCAACGTGTCGGCGTACTACCAAGATCAGAAGGATCAACACAAATGAGCGCGGCGGGCGGCGCGCGGCTGTTGGTGCTGGGCCTCGGCAACGTGCTGTGCGGTGACGACGGCGCGGGCGTCGAGGCGGTGCGTCGCCTGCTCGAGAAATACGATCCACCCGATACGGTGTGCGTCGTCGATGGCGGAACGCTGGGACTGTCGCTGATGGGTTTGTTCGAACCAGGGGACGAGGTACTGCTGGTCGATGCGATCCGTGCCGATGCCCCGTTCGGTACCTTGATCCGCTTGGAAGCCGACGATGTCGCCCCGGCCATGCGTGAGCGGTTATCGGTACATCAGGTGGGTGTGGTCGATCTGCTCGATGCCTTGCGTCTCTTGAACTGCTTGCCCGCGCAATTGACACTGCTTGGGCTTGTTCCCAAGACGTTGGAGTTGGGCTTGAGTCGCTCGGCCGAGGTCGAGGCCAATCTGCCGCATCTGGTCGAGGCGGTTGCAGAGGAGATCCGTCGCGCAGGGCATGTCCTGCAACTCAGGAGTGGTGATGACGTCGAGCGTCAGGAAAGGGATGGCTACCGTGTTGCTCGCGTGGTGGGGCTGTAGTGCGCCCGAGCAGGCGCCGCTTCCCGCTCGCGTCGACACGGACGCTGCGCGGTTGCAGGGGCGCGCGCTGTTCCTCAAGCACTGCGCGCTCTGCCACGGATTCAACGCCGATGGTCATGGTATTCGACAGCAAGGCTTCGACCGGCCTCCCGCCGACTTCACCGATCGCACCTGGCGCGAGCGAGTCTCTCCTACTCGAGCCTTCGAGATCATCAAACATGGCAAGCCGCAGACAGCGATGCCGGCTTGGCACGTGTTGAGCGACGAGCAGATCTGGCAGTTGGTTTCGTATCTTCGTTCGGTGGCCGGGTCGGCCCCCGTGGTGTCGCCATGAGCGCTGCCGGTTTGCGCATCGAAATCCGCGGCACGGTTCAAGGGGTCGGGTTCCGGCCGTTCGTCTACCGCACCGCGCACGAGTCGGGCGTAAGCGGTTGGGTTCGAAACGATGCCTCCGGCGTGACGATCGAAGCATTCGGCAGCGAACGCGAGCTGGCGACCTTCGTCGCACGTTTGGAAACAGCGCCACCGCCGGCGGCGTCGATTCGCGAATTCCATACCTCGACCATTCCGGCGGCCGACGCTCACGAGTTCGTGATCGTCGGCAGCGATGCCGACACCGACCGTCGGATCTCGATTCCACCCGATCTACCG
>CAZAHQ010000517.1:0-3381 GCA_964484415.1 uncultured Acidobacteriota bacterium
CCAACGCGCCACGGTGGGTGCAGACGTTGGAGATGCAATGCAACGCGTCGTTGCTGTCGCGCGTCAAGAGCAGCGGCTCGTCCAGGCTCCCTTCCAGCAGCGTGAACGGCAGGCACTGCCCCGGCACCTTCAGTCGATCGACATCCCCGATGAACTGCCAACTGCGCGCGAAGATCCGATCGATCACCGCTCGATGCGCGGCAGGGTCGCGGTAGAAGGTGGCGGGAAGGGTGGAGGCGCGGCTCAACTCGGGGTCGACGAAGAAGTCGTGGTCGCTCATGCCGGAATTGTAGGCGAGCCGCACCGGTTGGCACGCGCTCCCTACGGCCCCTGCCGGACGATCTCGCCGGCTTTCATCACGAACATCACCTGCTCGGTAGCGTGAATGTTCTGCAGCGGATTCCCCGAGACGGCGACGACGTCCGACCGCTTGCCGGCTTCGAGCGTGCCGATCTGAGACTCGAGCCCCAGCAGCTTGGCGTCGATCGAGGTAGCGGCGAGCAGCGCTTTCGCGGGCGAAAGCCCAGCCTCGACCAAGCGCGCGAACTCCTCTGTGTTGCGCCCATGCGGGTAGACCGCTGCATCGGTACCGAAACCAACGATCACGCCCAAGGCGGCGGCACGCTTGACCACGTCGCCCGCCTTCGACGACGCAGCCCGCGCCTTCTCGGCCACTTGGGCAGGAATTCCCTTGTCGGCAGCGAGGTGCTCGCGCAGCCCTTCTAGCGCCATAAGCGTAGGAACCAGCACGGTCCCTTTCTGTTTCATCAACTGCAACGCTTCGTCGTCCAAGAAGGTGCCGTGCTCGATCGAATCGATGCCGGCGCGAATCGCCCGCTTGGCACCCGTGGCACCATGCGCATGCGCCGCCGTCTTGCGGCCAAGCGCATGCGCCTCGTCGACCAGCGCATCGAGTTCGGCTTGTGTGAACTGCGGCGTGTCGACCGCATCTGCCAGCGACAGCACTCCTCCGGTTGCGCAGGTCTTGATCACATCGGCGCCATACTTCACCGCGTAGCGAACAGCAGCACGCACCTGATCGGGCCCGTTGGCGACTCCGGATGAGATCGATGGCTCGTCGCCGCCGACAGCGCCCGGGCGGTATCCGCCCGTGGGGTCGCAATGCCCACCGGTTGCGCCGATGGCATTGGCCGCGACCAGCATCCGCGGCCCCTCTGTGTATCCCTTCGCGATTGCCTCGCGTAGACCGACGTCAATGAAGTCGCTCGATCCCACATCGCGCACCGTGGTGAATCCGGTCATCAGCGTGATGCGGGCGAACTGCGCCGCCTTCAGCGTGCGTTCTGCAATCGTGGTCTTGAGCCCATCGAGTTCGTCCTGCTTCCAATCGTTGGAGATCTCCATACTCAAGTGCGTGTGAGCATCGATGAAGCCCGGGAGCAGCGTTGCATCGCCGAGATCGATGACCTGTGCATCGGCTGGAATGGCAGCGCCCGCCCCGACCCCGACGATTCGACTCCCCTCGATGACGAGCAGGCCCGGAGTCGTCATGCTCTCGGTGGTGGCGGTGAACATTCGTGCGGCTTTCAACACGATCGGCTTGGGAGCAGCAGCGAAACCAGGCACGACAAAGGCGAGCGAGAGAGCGCAAATCAGTCCACGCATGGGAGTCTCCGCAATCGGGATTTGCGATTATGGCGGTGGAAGGTTGTGATCAAGCCTACGAAGATTCGGCGACACACGGTTTTACACCCCGTTATCAGCGGGCGAGGACGACATGCAGATCAAGCGCGTGCGGGTCTGGTCGGCGGCCAAGGTTTGTGGGGTTTTGGGTGCGTTGGTCGGGGTGCTGGGCGCCGGACTCGTGGGGTTGCTCAGCGTGATCTCCGGTCAGTTCTATCGCGGGATCGGGGCCGAGGGCTCACCGAGCCTTGGTACACGAGTCGGGCTGGTGATGGCGTTCCCGATCGTGTACGCGGTCCTCGGGTTCGTCGGTGGCGCGTTGCATGCTGTGATCTACAACCTCGTGGCGGAGTTCTTCGGCGGCATCGAGATCGATCTGGAAGACGACCTAACGCCACCGACCGAGTGAAAAAGAAAGGGCGGCCGTGTGGGCCGCCCTCGCGGGTCTGAATCAGACAGCACAGGTCAGAACATCGACCACAGGTACTGGTTGGTCACCTCGTGGTGGTACTGAACCTCGGCGATTTTCACCAGCGCGCCGAGCGCCTTGGGGCAACGCTCCGCCTGCATCAACTTCAACTCGGCGAACTTGGAGTGCACATCCTCGCCCAAGATGTCGGCCAAGAACTTGCTGCTCTTGTGCAGTCGAATCGCGTCGTAGATGTTGTCCGACAAAAAGCGTGTGCGGCTGCGCTTGCCGTCGGAGTCCTCGTCGGCCGTCGGACCTTCCAATCCGGTACGCAGCACCGTGTAGAGCGCCATGTACGGGTTGGCGTCGGGTGCGATCGAGCGCACTTCCACGCGCATCGAACGCTCGTTGCCGATCGGAATGCGGACCATCGAGCCACGATCGGTGGCCGAGGCTTTGATCTGATTGGGCGCTTCGAAGTGCGGGTCGAGTCGTCGATACGAGTTGACGCTGCTGTTGAGAATCAGGCAGATCTCGGCGCCACTGGCCAGAATTCGATTGACGAAGTCCCAGCCGCTGGCCGACAGACTGTCCTTCCCGTTCTTGTCGAAGAACAGGTTGGTGCCGCCCTTGCTGAGCGAAACATTGGTGTGCATGCCGCTGCCGTTGACGCCGGTAACCGGCTTGGGCAAGAACGACGCGGTGCAATCCAAGCGCGCCGCCACCTGTCGCGAGAGCAGCTTGTAGAGCTGAATCTGGTCGGCGGCGACATTGATTTCGCTGTAGCTGTAGTTCATTTCGAACTGCGACGGCGCCACCTCGGGATGGTCCTTTTCATTTGCAAAGCCCATCGCGCGTTGCACCTCGGCCGCGGTATCGATGAACTGACGCAGCATGTCGCCGGGGAGCGAGTGGTAGTAACCGCCGGTGCTGACGTAGTCGAACTTGCCGGTTTCGTGGAAGCGTCGCTCGGCATCGCGACCACGGAACAAAAATCCTTCGATCTCGTTGGCCGCGTTGCAGATCACACCGTCCTTGGCATGTAGCGCGTCGGTGAACTGACGCAACCGCGCACGGACGTCGCCGCCGTACATCGAGCCGTCCTTCTCGCGCACCTCACCAAAGACCAGAACCTTCCCCGGCCCGAAGATATCGGCAGGCAACCAATAGAACGCCGGCCAATCGATGAACAGACGCAAGTCCGATTCCTGCTGCGCCGAGAAGCCGCGAATCGACGAGCCATCGAACGTCAAGTTGTCGGCCGACTTGAGCAAGAACTTCTTGTCGTAGTCGAGCATGTGCAGGCGGCCTTCGAGGTCGGTGAAGCA
>CAZAHQ010000518.1:0-3379 GCA_964484415.1 uncultured Acidobacteriota bacterium
GATGGTATGGATCGGGGGCCAAGGACTGCTTGTGCACGAAGAACGTGGTCGATCGGTATTTGGCGCGGATCAGTGGGCCGTTGCTCGATCGCGTCGATTTGCATGTGCCGGTGCCGGCTTTGGCGGCGACAGAGGTGTCGCATGCGGCACAAGGCGAATCGTCGATGATGGTGCGTGCGCGTGTGACCGCGGCTCGCGAGCGTCAGCGTGAACGCAATGCAGCGCATGGGGTGCTGTGGAACGCGCAGATTCGCGCTCGCGACTTGCCGCTGTTGTGCCCGCTGAGTCCCGCCGCGCAGCGTGCGTTGGAAGCGGCGATGACGCGCTTGAAGCTCTCGGCCCGTGCTCATGATCGCGTGATCAAGGTCGCGCGCAGCATTGCCGATCTGGCCGGAAAGGAGTTGATCGACATCGCTGAGATCGCTGAGGCCGTCACCTACCGCGGCCTCGATCGCACCGAATAGGCGGCTCTCTGCCGCACGCCGCGCGGCTTACTCCGCTTTAGGTTGGACGTCCCCGAATTGCGATGAGGGCGTCCGGGGGAGCGCGCCGTTCCCGCAGGTCGCGGGCGCGAGTAGACTGCCGCGGTGCGCGTGGGTGCTTGCGGATCGATCGTGTGGTGTTGCCTCGCCGCCGCGTCGGCATGGGCGGCTCGGCCGCCGTCTCACGCCTACGGCACGATCGAAGGGATGCCTCACGATCGCGTGATGCGCATTCGTCAAGACGAGCGCGGCTTTCTCTGGTTTGGAACGGCCGATGGGCTGGCGCGCTTCGATGGTCGCTCGATCGTCGGCTACGGGTCGGCCGACGGACTCACCGAGCAACTGGTGTGGGACGTACTGCCAGGGCCGCAGGCCTACTGGATCGCGACCGACAACGTCGGCCTGTTTCGGTTCCGGCCCGACAGCGTGCCGGCGCGCTTCGAGCCGATGCCGATCGATGGGCATGAAGGGACGGTCTACTCGCTGCATCGCGATGCGGCGGGCACGGTGTGGGCCGCAACGCAGCGCGGGTTGTATCGCGGCGTTGAGGCCGGCGATGAGCTGCAGTGGTCGCACGTGGCGCTCGCGCGTGACGCGTCGCACGAGCGTCGCGCGATCGCCTTGGCCGAGGACTCCAGCGGCAGCATGTGGGTGGGGGGCAGCAACGGACTGCACCGCGTGTGCAGCGATGGGCGTGTCGTCAACCACACAGCGGCGCTCGCGGGAGTCGTCACCACCGTGCTGAGCATCGCGTTCGACGGCCGGCATGTGTTGGCTGCGGGAGACCGCGGCATCGTGGCGCTGTTGATGCCGCAACAATGCGGCGAGGAGGCGTTGGCGTTACCGGCAGAGAATGAGCGACTGCGTGCCTTCGGTTTTGGGAACGTCCCGATTCGATCGGTGCTGCGCAGTTCGTCGGGCGATCTGTGGATCGGCGGCATCGGCAAGCTGGTGCGCACCGGCCCCTCCGGCTTCGCGCTCGACGATGACACCAGTCAAGATCTTGCCGACGCCACGGTCCGTTCGTTTCTCGAAGATCGGCTCGGCAACATTTGGGCTGCGACCGATGTGGGTGGCGCGCTTCGTTTTCCGCCCACGGGGTTCACCACGTTCGTCAGGCGACATGGCTTGGCTCACGACTACGCGACGCGCTTGCAAGCCGATCCACGAGGACCCAACGGGCCGGGCGGGGTGATTGCCACCACGCTCGTCGATGGCTTTACACATCTTCACGACGATCAAGCGACGCCCTCGCGGTCCCCCTTGCCCGCGGCATTGATTCCACTCAGTTCCGATCAATATCCGCTGCTGGATCATCGCGGCGAATGGTGGATTCCGACCATCGATGGTCTCTGGCGTTTTGACGCCACGCCACGCTTCGATGACTTGGGCCGCGCAGAACCGCGGAAGATCTATCGACGCGCTGACGGTTTGCCGGGAGATCTAGCGAACTACGTTTGGGAAGATGCACGGCACGGAATCTGGATTCTCTGCGACGTGGGGCCACACACTTGGCTGGTGCGTTGGGATCGGATCACGCAGAAATTCACTCCGGTCGATTGGTCGGCGGTCGGTCTGAAGGACGTTGCGATTCACGCGCTGGCAGATGGCGCGGAAGGGGATGTCTGGATGGTGCTCGCCAACGGCGCGCTCGCTCGGTGGAACGGCGGCCGTCTACGCGTGTTCACGGCACCGGAGTTGACGCTGATTCGACCGGTCGCGTTGCATCGTGGACCTTCGGGGACGCTTTGGGTCGGCAGCAGCGTGGCTGGAATCGTGCGGATCGACAACGCGCACAGCGACGCGCCGCGATTCAACGCGCTGGCGCTGTCCGAGCCGTTGGCCTCTGCGGGTGTGACCTGTTTGGTCGAGGGAGTCGACGACCGCTTGTTCATCGGAACGGCGCGCGGCGTGTTTCGACTCGATGTCGCCAGCGGTCGATTGCGCCGCTATACGGTGGCGGACGGGCTGGCCAGCAACGAGATCGTGACGTGTGAGCGAGATGCTGCGGGGCGATTGTGGTTCGCGACATCGCACGGCGTCTCGCGCTTCGAGCCGGGTGTCGATCGGCTGCTCCCGAAGGCGGAGGTTTATGTCACGCGCTTGCGGGCCGGCGGTGAGGATGTGCCGCTGCCGGCGCTCGGCACGTCGTCGGTGGGCCCGCTGACGATCGGGCCCGACTCCACGGCGTTGGATCTATCGCTGATCAGCTTGGGGCTGGCGCCGGGTGATCGTTCACGCTTTCAGTACCGATGGGGGAACGACTGGTCGAATGCCAACGAGCTGGACGAGGTGGTGTTTCCAGCGCTGGCGCCGGGCAAGCATCGACTCGAGTTGCGCGCGTTGAACGGCGATGGCATTCCGAGTTCGCGGCCGGCGGTGGTGCAGGTGGAGGTGCTTGCACCGCTGTGGAAGCGAACGTCGGTGCGCGGGGTTGCAGCGTTGAGTGTGCTGTTGCTGGCCACGATTGCTTACCGAATGCGCGTGCGCAGCTTGGTTCAGCGCGAGCGGGCGCAACAACTCGATGCCACCAATCGCGAATTGGAGCGGCGGGTCGAGGAGGGGGTCCAGCGCGTGCGGCAGTCGGAACGGATGGCGGCGTATGGACAACTGGTGGCCGGTGTGGCGCATGAGGTGCGACATCCGGTGTTCGCCCTGCGCACGGCGGCCTACATGATTGGTCAGCGCAGCGTGCCTGGGTTGGAAGCGCCGTTGGCGGCAATGCGCACCGAGACCGATCGGATCACGCGGCTGGTCGATGAGTTGTTGGTGTTTGCGCGCGAGCCGGCTTTGGTTTGCACGCCGACCGAGGTGAGCGAGTTGTTGCAGGAGGTCGCGGCGTCATGTCGCGCGGTGCAAGGGGACGATGCGTCGTCGATCGTGGTCGAGGTGTCGCC
>CAZAHQ010000519.1:0-3369 GCA_964484415.1 uncultured Acidobacteriota bacterium
GCCTCGTCGCGGACTCCACGCACACCCTTGCCAGAAACCTGGGGAACAACCGTGTAGCCGGTGGCGCCGGCTTTCTCGATCATCTCGATCAAGCGTTTGGCGCAGGCGGCCTCGACCACGATCTCGATCTTCTTCTTGGGATGAAGTTGCATCGGTGCCTCAGCCGGCGATCCAGACCGCGATCGCGTAGTAAAGCGGAATCCCTACCAGCAGGTTGAATGGGAACGTAACGCCCAACGACAGTCCGACGTAGAGCGCGGGATTGGCCTCGGGTATGGCGGTTCGCATCGCGGCGGGGACCACGATGTACGACGCGCTCCCAGCCAGCACCGCCATCAAGCATGTTCCTCCGACCGAGAGTCCAAGCACCGTCGCGGCGATCAGACCGATCGACGCACCGATCAGCGGCATCACCACGCCGAACGCAATCGGCATCGGCCCGACTTCGGAGAGTTTGGGGAGTCGCCGAGCGGTGAGCAGCCCCATGTCGAGCAAGAACAAGCACAGGATTCCCTTGAACGGTTGATCGACAAACGGCGCGATCGCCGCTTGCCCCGCACCGCCGGTAAGCCACCCGATACCGAAGCTTCCCAACAGCAGCACGATGCTCCCCGACAGAAACACCTCGTGCATGAGTTCCTTCGAGATACGCTGCGAGCCGCCTCTGGCCAAGAGCAACCCCGAGACAATCGCGGGCGTTTCCATCAACGCCATCATCGCCACGAGATACGGTTCGTAACTCACCTCACGCTGCACCAGAAGGGCGGTGGCGGTGACGAATGTGACCACGCTCACCGAGCCGTAGTGGGCGGCGATTGCGGCACGATCGGTGAGCGGGAGCTTGGTAGCGATTCTCAGGAGCGTACAGGCCAACCATGGAAGCGAGAAACTGATCAACACCGCCAACAACAACGCTGCGACAACGCCGCCGGAGATCGCACCGTGGCTCAGTTCGACGCCGCCACGAAATCCAATCGCCAACATCAGGTAGAGCGACATCCCTTTGCTGACCGCCTCGGGAATGTTGAGGTCGGACTTCAACCGGCCCGCCAGCAGTCCGAGCGCGAAGAACAGCACCATGGGCGTGAGCAGGTTCGCAACCGCGAGCGACAGCACATGGCTCATTCGGCAGCTCTCCTGCGAAGTACGAGCGAAGCTCGATTCGGGCTCATGAGAACAGCTCCTGACGAGCGGCCTGCGTGATAGCGACGACCCCGGGGTGTTTGATCCGCCGCTCTGGCGAGATTACGTAGAAGCGCTCTTTCACCGCGGCGATCGCTCCCAACGACTTGACCTGATACATCGACTCGATCTCATCTGCAATGACCGTCGGCGCCACGAACAGCCCGACTCCATGTCGTCCGAAGGTCTTCAAGAGCGCGCTGTCTTCGAACTCCCCGACGACATTCGGTTGAATCCCGGTGTCCTCCAGCCAAAAACCCAGCGAGCGGCGCAATGGGCTGTTCGCCAACGGCGCCAACAGCGGCGCTCCGGTCAACGATTTTGGAAAGGACCGCTTGTATCGACGTACGAGGTCGACGGTTCCAAACACGCTCACCGTGCATTCACCCAGCAGGTGACTGTAGGCGCGAAAGCCGGAGCCGGCCGGCAACGGTGAGTCGGAGAGCACAGCATCGAGTTCATGCACGGATAACGCCGACAGCAACTGCTCGTGTCGTCCCTCGCGACACTCCAAGCGTAGTTGTTGGTTCTGCGACAAGGCCGGCCTGAGCAGCCGGTACGCCACCAGTTTGGGTACAGCGTCGGCGACGCCGACCGATAGCGAGACTGCGTGCGGTGCCGCGCGTCCCTTGACGCTCTCGTGTAGCTCCTGTCCGAGGGCAAAGATCTCCTCGGCATACTGCAGGACATTGCGTCCAGCCTCAGTGAGAACAAGGTTGCGTCCGCGCTTCTCCAGCAGTGTTTCGCCGAGGTCGCGCTCGAACGTGCGCAACTGCGCCGACACCGTGGGTTGAGCCAGTCGCAGCCGTTGACTTGCACGTGTAACGCTGCCCTCTCGCGCCACCATCCAGAAGAGTTTCAAGTGGTGGTAGTTGAGCCATTGCATCGGTTGTCACCCCGCAGATCGGCGCCGTGTGTCACGGGCCAATCTATAGATCAGTCCGATTCGAGAAACGCAAACTATCTCTTTTTCTAGATCGATCGCAACCCGTACCTTTCCTCCCGTCGACGCTCAATCAAGACTGCATCGAGCGCCGCAGGGAGGCTTTCATGACACTCGAGATCAGAACGCATCAACTGGCTCTCCATCCGATTCTTCGCACCAAGATCGAGGAACGGATTCTCTGGTCGTTGGGACGCTTCGCCGATCGGACTGCCAAGGTATGCGTGAAACTCGCCGACATCAACGGGCCACGCGGCGGTGTCGACAAGCATTGCCGGATCGAGGTGACGGTCCGAGGGCAGCGGCCTCTGACGGTTGAGGACTACGACGCCGAGATCCTGCCCGTCGTGGGCAAGGCTACCGAGCGGCTGCGCCGCGCATTGGCCCGCGCCTTCCAGCGGACGAGAGTGTTTCGACGCTCCTGGATGTCAGACCGGAAGGACTGACCAACGTGCTCCACAGCGAGTCGAGCCGTTGCCGGACCGAGCGGCGAGCATGGCTTGTAACGCTGCACTGCAACCACAAGGGTAGGTAGAGATCGCAATGGAAATTGCTTCGATCGGTAGCTTTTGGATGTACGCCGGGTTTGTCGCGTTCGTGCTGGCGATGCTGGCATTGGACCTGGGCGTCTTTCACCGCAAGGCACACGAGGTGCGCTTCCGCGAGGCGCTGAGTTGGAGTGTCGTGTGGGTTGTGCTTGCGATGGTTTTCAATGCCGGTGTATGGGCACTCTATGGCCAGCAAAAGGGCCTGGAGTTCCTCACCGGCTACCTGATCGAGAAGTCGCTCGCGGTCGACAACATCTTCGTGTTCGTCGTGCTGTTCTCTACCTTTGCGGTCCCGGCGCAGCTTCAACACCGTGTCTTGTTCTGGGGGATCCTCGGCGCACTGTTAATGCGCGCCGCGTTTATCGCCGCGGGTGCGGCGCTGCTCGGAAGCTTCCACTGGTTGATTTACGTGTTCGGAGCCTTGCTGATCATCACCGGCGCGAAACTACTGCTGAAGCCCGACGTGCACGTCGACCCGACGCGCAACCCCCTGTATCGACTGTTTCAAAAACTCGTCCCGTCAACGCCTGACTACCGCGGCCAATCGTTCCTCGTGAAGCAGGGCGGCCGCTGGTTGGCGACACCGCTTCTGGCGGTGCTGGTTGCGATCGAGGCGACCGACTTGGTGTTTGCGGTTGACTCGATTCCGGCGATCTTCGCGGTGACGCGTGACCCATTCATCGTGTTCACCTCCAA
>CAZAHQ010000520.1:0-3361 GCA_964484415.1 uncultured Acidobacteriota bacterium
CGTTGTCGCCTGACTCGCCGAGCGCGAGTGCCAGGTTGCACAGCGTGTCGGCAACGTCGGGGTGTTCTGGGCCGAGCGCCGACTCGCGAATCGTCAGCGCTCGCTGCAGCAAGGCTCGCGCACCGGCCGCATCGCCCCGCGCCAGGCGGATCGATCCCAATGTGTGCAACGCCGCCGCGACACGTGGATGCGCATCGCCCATCGACGCCTCGACAATCGTGAGCGCGCGCGACGCCGCTGCGTCGGCGTCATCGAACCGCGCTTCGAGCCGTGCGACGTCGGCCACCGCGTCGAGTGTATCGGCCAACGATGGATGCATCGGGCCGAGCGCTTGCTCTTTGATTTTTAGCGCGCGATCCAGCAATGGGCGCGCGCGCGCGGGCTGCCCCAGCGCACGATAGACCGCGGCCAAGTTCTCCAGCGCCTGGCCCACGTGAGGATGATCAGGCCCCTTGGTGCGCTCCCAAATTCTGATCGCTTCGGTCAGCAGCGTGGCGGCGCGCGCGTTGTCTCCGCTCAAGCGCGACACCAACGCAACGTTGTTCATCGCCTGCGCGGTTTCCGCGGCGCGAGGGCCGTTGCGCTGTTGGCGAATTGCCTGCGCTCGTTCGAACAGCAGTAGTGCGCGAGGGATCTCGCCGGCGTCCAGATACGACGCGGCGAGTCCGGCAAGGCTCTGCGCTACCTCGCGCGAGGTTGGTCCGAAGAGACGCTCGCGAATCGCGAGAGCCTGCTCGAAGTCCAAACGCGCCGCGTCCCGATTGCCGATTGCACGCTGAATGTTGGCGCGATTGTACAGACCTGCCGCTGCGGCACGATCGCCGATCGCTTGCTCGCGCTCCAGCGCCTGCGTCGCAAGCTGCAGCGTCTCGGGTTGCGCCGCCTTCCCGCCGCGCCACAACGCCTCCACCAACAGGTCCAGTCTCTCGGTCGACTCGGGTGAAAGCAAAAGCAGCCGGCGCGCTTGGGCTTCGGCTTCAGCGTAGCGACCGGCCTCGATCAACGTGCGCGGCGAAGGACTCGGGGCTGGCGTACGCCACACGACAGATGCTTGCCCGATCGCCATCGCGAGAGCGACGAGCACGAGCGAGGCTCGGGACACGAGTACATGGGGCGCGCGACCTATCGGCACGATGCCGAAGTCTAGCGCCCTACGGGCGCCGCACCGCCCCGCGAATCTCCGTCAGGGCAGAGACAGACCGCGCGATCCGGCGAGGCGGTGCGGCGACTCGGTCGACCAGCTCGCAAACTCGACACCCGGGGGGCGCCGCGGTCTCGCATCACACGCAGCCGGGAGGTGTTGACGGGTCGGCTGCGTAAAGAGTGTTCCGCGACAGGGGTGCCTTGTTCACGAGGACTCACTACTGCGAGTCAACTGTGAACAATCGCGGAAGGCGGGCCAACGTGAGCGAGAAAATTTGGCTGGGTTGAGAGGCTGGGTTGAGATGGCTGGCAATGAGGTTGGACGACAGCGTGACGGGAGGTCGGCGCAGAAACGTTCTAGTTGCCGAGACGCGGCGCCACAGGCGCTGAGCGCTCTTTCCCCACCAGCTCGAGTTTGGTTGTCTTCACATCCAATAGAGGCGCGAGTTCATACACGTTTCGATAGCCGTAATCGTAAAGCGACACGAAGGTGGAAAGGTTCAGCGAAGCAGATGGGAGCTTCGAGGGAAACGCGCTCTGTTCGCCTGTGAAGTTGTTGTTGCAGTAGATCAGGACTCTTGCGTGTTTGTCGGGCAGCAAGCGCGCCAGGCTCTCGATCGAGATGTCGGGAAAACTCAGGTTGAGTGCGCCTTTGATGTGCAACGCCTCGTACTTCTCGCGGCTGCGCGCGTCGAGCACCACCGTTCCCGGCTCGCGACTCATCCGAATGAACTCTTGCTCGCTGATACGGTGCGACTGACGGTGCTTGGCAGCTTCGGTGGCCACGCGCAGAAAGCCGGACATGTCGATCGCCGGGTTGTCAGGCGCGTTCTGCTCGGCTGCCTGGGATGTGGCGAGCGCTAGCAGGCAGATCATCGGAAGCGCCAACGAAGTCGATCGAGTCGTCATCTGATTCGCTCCTCTTAGGCCGGGAGCAGGGTGCCGTGTACGCAGTGAGCCGGCAAATCGAACGACTCGGATCGACATCGATGGCGCTGGCCAACACTACGGGCACCGATTCGGTGCGGCCAAGATCTCCGCATCGCGGCTTCCCACCTGGCCGGCGTCGGCATCGTCGTAGGTGGCGGTGCCGACGCAGTTGCGGGCTCGCACGAGGTACCACGTGCCGTTGCCGGCCGCGGGGGTAACGCTGTCTTGCGCTGAAAGGCCGGCGTCGTTGCTCAACAGGCAGCCGGCCGTCGCGCTGGTGAAATCGCCGGCGCTACTGAGCAAGGTGTCGAGAGAACCGCGGACCACATCGTAGCCACGCGTGTTGACCACGCTCGACCATGTCAGCGTGGTCGTACCGGCGGAGTGCGTCACCGTCAGCGATGGTTTTCCGTTGGGCGCCACGAGATCGGTGCACGCACAGTAGCGCCCGCCGCTACCGACGTAGCCATTCTTGCTATCCCCGCCCCACACGATCATTTCGGTCCCGGTCCACACCGCGGTGTGATTCGAGCGCGGGGTTGGTGCGGCCAACGTTGCGGTTGCGATCCAGCTATCCGATGTGGGGCGATACCGATCGCCAATCGCGTAGTAGAAGCCGTCGGCGTATCCACCCCACGCGATCATCTCGGCCCCCGTCCAAAACGAACGATGCAAGTAGCGGCCATCCTGCACACCGCTCGACGATGTTGCGGTCCAACTGGAGTCGCCAGGCACATACTGCCCGCCACTCGAGAAAAAGCTGAGCAGATCCGAACCGCCCCACACGATCAACCGCGAGCCATTCCACGTTGCGCTGTGTCCGTAGCGAGGCACGGGAGCATTCGTGGCCGGGGTGCTGCTCCAACTGTTGGTGAGTGGATTGAAACGACCGCCGCTATCGACCGGTCCGCTCGCCGCCTGTCCGCCCCACGCGATCATCTCGCTGCCGGTCCAGATCGACTCGACATCGGCGCGCGCTTCCGGCGCGGTTGATTCGTCGGTTGCTGTCCATGCGTCGAGCAGTGGGTCGTACATTCCACCGGAAGCGAGTGGGGTTGCGCCTTGCCCACCCCACACCACCATCACACTCCCGGTCCAGATTGCGGTGTGTCGCGCGCGCGCCGCCGGCGCGTTGGTGTTGGTCACTGCGCTCCACAGATCGGTGGCGGGGTTGTAGCGCGCGCCGTCCGCGAGCGCTGTCGTACCGCGTCCACCCCACACGATCATCTCGCTGCCGGTCCACACCGCCGTGTGCGTGACACGCGGCGTAGGTGCATTGAGTGTGGCA
>CAZAHQ010000521.1:0-3358 GCA_964484415.1 uncultured Acidobacteriota bacterium
CTCACCGATTTTCGAGATCGGCACCATCAACCACTCGGACACCTCTCCACCGTCCAGTATACGTCATTCGATGCACGGGGAAACAAAGAACCACGGCCGAATGACCGTGGTTCAAATCAGTACGCCCGGAGGGACTTGAACCCCCGACCTTTTGGTCCGCAACCAAACGCTCTATCCGCTGAGCTACGGGCGCGTGTGACTGCCGCACTCCCTGCGACGCATCGCGAAGAATACCACGAGATGTACTCTCATGCAGTCGCTTGCACGACAGTATCCGACGTCGATTCGATGTGTTGCACCGCCATGGTGAGTTCTCGTGCCCGGAAATTGTGAAGCAGCAGGAACGACTTGGTACCGAACTGCCAGTCGAATCGAGCGAGAATCGCTTGACATCCGATTGTTGCGGGGCATATGATCGGCCCAGTGTTCGTGATGCGTGCATAGGGTGAGGCAGTTGACGCGATCCGATTGGTTCATCGCGAGGATGTGTGACGACGGGGACTACCCCGCCGATCTTCGTGCGTGCCCGTCGGGCGAAATCATTATTGGCCTCATCGTATCGATTCTCCTTACTGAGGAGACATAAGGGAGCGCGCGCGAACAGAGCCAACAGGATCAAACGAACCGCGAGCCTCCCGGAAACGGGAGGCTCGAATCGTTTTCGGAGAAATCGCAACAGGGGAGGACCACACGAATGACGGCAGTCGCAAGAGCGGTCGAAACGCCGGAACCTGATTCGGGAGAACAGCCGGCACCGGAGGTGGGGCCGACCATCGGGGCGCGGGTGCTCTGCCAGGCGCTGGAGCGGGAAGGCGTGGACATCATCTTCGGCTATCCGGGTGGTGCCGTGATCCCGCTCTACGATGTGCTCCCCGAGTTCGGGATCAATCATGTGCTGGTGCGACACGAGCAGGGCGCCGGCCATGCAGCCGACGGGTATGCACGCGCGACGGGGAAGGTCGGCGTTTGCCTGGCGACCTCCGGTCCGGGCGCCACAAATCTCGTGACTCCGATCGCTACGGCGATGCTGGACTCGATCCCATTCGTCGCGATCACCGGACAGGTGCCGCAAGCGGTCATCGGTAGCGATGCGTTCCAGGAGATCGACATCACCGGGATCACGTTGCCGATCACCAAGCACAACTTCCTGGTGCGCAGCGTGGCCGAAATTGGCCCAACGATCCAGAAGGCGTTTCACCTGGCCAGCACCGGGCGACCGGGGCCGGTGCTGGTCGATATTCCAAAGGATGTGTTGCTGGCCACCGGGGAGCTTGCGCCGTCGAAACCGGTCGAATTGGCCGGTTACAAGCCGACATACACGCCGCACCGACGCCAGATCAAGCTGGCCGCGCAGGAGCTGCGCAACGCTGAACGCCCGGTGATCCTGGCTGGACACGGCATCATCCTCTCCGGTGCGGTCGCGGAGCTGCGAGAGTTTGCGGAGAAGGCGCAAGTGCCGGTCGGGCTGACGTTGCTCGGCATCGGCGCATTTCCGCAATCGCACCGCTTGTGTCTCGGCATGATCGGCATGCACGGGTTCGCACATGCGAATCGAGCGATCCACGAAGCAGACTTTGTTCTCGGCGTCGGCATGCGCTTCGATGATCGCGTCACCGGGAAGCTGTCCGAGTTCGCGCCCAACGCGCGCATCGTCCATATCGACATCGATCCGGCGGAGCTGGGCAAGAATGTGCCGACGGTTGTACCGATCGTCGGTGATGCGCGCCAGGGGCTGCGGATGCTGGCGGACGAGCTTAACCCCCTGGAACACGACGACTGGCTGGAATCCATCGACGAGTGGCGTCGAGTGCCTCCGTACCGCTTGAGTCGACCGAGCCGGACGCTGCAACCGCAGTACGTTCTGGAGCGCATGCACCATCTCACCGCCGGCAACGCCGTGGTCACCACCGACGTGGGACAGCACCAGATGTGGGCCGCACAGTTCTACAAGTGCGACGTGCCGAAGAACTGGATCACGTCGGGCGGCCTGGGAACGATGGGCTTTGGAGTGCCGGCGGCGTTGGGTGCTGCACTCGGCCGACCGGACGAAGATGTCTGGGCCGTGGTCGGTGACGGCGGCGTGCAAATGACGTTGTTCGAGTTCGCGACGATTGTTCAGCAGCGAGCACGAGTCAAGACCGCCATCATCAATAACGGCTATTTGGGCATGGTGCGGCAATGGCAACAGTTCTTCCATGATTCGAACTATTCGGAGACGCTCATCTCCGCACCCGATTTTGTGATGCTCGGTACGGCCTACGGAATGCCGTCTCGCAGAGTTGAGCGACGTGAGGAAGTCGACGAAGCGATCCGCTGGGCACAGGCGATCGATGGGCCGGCACTGATCGAGTTCGTCGTCGGCCAGGAGGAAAATGTCTTTCCGATGATCCCGAGCGGCGCGTCATTCAAGGACCTCATCGAGGAAGGGGTGTAGTGCGATGGCAATGCGTTCACACACACTGATCGTGCTGGTCGAAGATCATCCCGGGGTTCTGAACCGTGTGATGAGCCTGTTTCGCCAGCGGGGCTTCAATGTCGATTCCGTCGCGGTTGGCCACGCAGAGATGCCGGGAATCTCGCGCATGACGTTTGTGGTCACCGGCGATGATCGCATCGTGGAGCAGGTCACCAAGCAACTGTACAAGTTGCTGGAGGTTATTAAGGTGACCGACGTGACCGGCGAGAACACTATTCAGCGCGAACTGGCGTTGATCAAGGTCAGTGCGAGTGACCGCACGCGAGCCGACATCATGCGAATCGCGACCGACATCTATCGCGCCCGCTTCGTTGACGCTGCGCAAGACTCACTGACACTCGAAGTGACCGGTCCTGCCGACAAGATCGATTCCTTGCTGGCGATGATCCGACCGTATGGGATCAAAGAAGTGGCACGCACCGGCATGGTCGCGATGACGCGCGGCGGCGGCTCGGGGAGTCTTTCGATCGTGCGCGACGCGGTCGCCTGACCAATTTCGTCTGCGCGGGCCGGCTGACCACCGCCGGCCCGCAACCGTCGGTTCGACAGCCGACCTATACTCCAGGAACGTGGTGAACCGCACCACACCGAATGAATCCTGGAGCTACCCGCGTGACGATCCCTCGCAACGGGCTGACGCCCGACATCCGCCAACTTGAGAATGGACTCACCGCGATCGCCCTTCCTCGGCGTGGCGCACCAATCGGCACGTTCTGGATCTGGTACCGCGTCGGAGGCCGCAACGAGGTATCCGGCATCACCGGCATCTCCCATTGGGTCGAGCACATGCTCTTTAAGGGCACCGAGCAGATCGGCAAAGGCGAGATCTTCCGACAGGTTTCAGCGAACGGCGGTTCGCTGAATGGTTTCACCTGGATCGAC
>CAZAHQ010000522.1:0-3355 GCA_964484415.1 uncultured Acidobacteriota bacterium
CGCCCGGGCCGCTCGCGTCGCTTCCCAGCACGACCTTCCTGCCTTGCGAGTCGAGCGTTCTCGCCTACAGATTGAGATTGATGGGAACAGCCACGAGATCAAGGGAATCAACGAGCGGCTGAAGACGGTTGAAGGGACCCTGATCGAGGACGCCCGAGTTATCGGGGCAACCCTGACGAAGGCCTACCTCGATGACCGGCTCCAGGACCGGCGATTCGACACGGTCTTATTGGACGAGGCCTCGATGGCCCCGATTCCTGCGCTTTGGGCCGCAGCCGGCGTCGCCTCGTCAAATGTCGTGATCGTGGGCGATCCGAAGCAGCTGCCGCCGATCTCACATGCCGCCGATCCGGAAGAAAAGACGCCGAGCGCCGCAACGCTGTGGCTCGGTCGCGACATCTTCGAGGCGGCTGTGGACCTCGACAAGAATCCGCCCGATCCATGGCTGATCCAGCTGAACGAGCAGTACCGGATGAAGCCGTCGATAAGTCGTCTCGTAAACGAACTCGTCTACGACCACCAGCTTCGCGATGGCAATAACGATGGCGACGCCGATCACGATCTGGCTGGCTGGTACAAAGACGACTGGGGCCACGACAACGATCTGCTTCTCGTGGACACAGAGTCGGTCTCGGCCTGGGTCACGAGTGTTCCCCGGGGTTCGCGGCCATCGCGGATCAACTTTCTATCGGCCACGATCAGCGTTGGCTTGGCTCGACAGATGCTTCGGCCGGAGCGACCGGAATGGAGCGCCGGGGATCGCCCGCGAATCATCGTCGCAACTCCTTACCGGGCCCAGGCCAAGCTCTTGGGGCTGATCCTGCGCGAGGAGGGACTAGACGGTGAGGTCACCGCTGGGACAGCCCACAGCTTCCAGGGCAGCGAAGCACCGGTCGTAATCTTCGACACCGTCGTCGATGAGCCCCATTGGAAGGTCGGCCTCTTTATCCCGGGCCTTGATGAGATCAACCGCCGGTTGCTCAACGTCGCGGTGACTCGTGCCAAGAGTCGCCTCGTGATCGTTGGTGACCTCAAGTACATCCACCAACAGGCGAAGAAGGCGTTCCTCAACGATCTGATCACCAAGGCGGAGAGCTACGGGAAGACCGTTGACACGCTGGACGCCATGAACGTCAACCTCTCTGCCTATGCAGCGCAGGCGCACCAGCTGACTCTTGGGACCAACGAGGACGAGGTCCCTGCAGAGCGTGTTGTTCTTACCCAGGATCGCTTCTTCGCGTACCTGGACAGAGACTTCTCCAGAGCACGTGAGCGAGTCATCATCTACTCGCCTTTCATGACCCAAGCCCGAGTTGGTCTGCTCGCCCCCCAACTCCGGGCCGCGATCGATCGCGGAGTTGAGGTCTTCGTTGTGACCAAAGCGCACGAAGAGCGAGGAAAGCGTGAACTCGCTCAAGTGAGACAGATCGAGCGGAGCTTCAAGGAGTGGGGCGTGACCGTCATCCATAAGAGGCGAATGCACGAGAAGGTGATCCTGATCGATCACGAGGTCGTATGGCACGGATCGCTCAACGCTTTAAGTCAGAGCGATAGCGAAGAGATCATGGAGCGGCGCGCGAGTCCCAAGGTCCACAAGAACTTCATTGAGACGCTGAAGACCGAGGAGCTGCTACAGCCGTTCGTTACCGCTGAGGCTCGTTGTCCGATCTGCGGGGAGGAGCTGGTCGCCTCAGAAGGCAATGACGATCCCTTCTTCTGGCGATGCGTGACTCCTGGCTGCCATTCGCGGAGCATCGGAGACCCAGTCCCGAAGGATGGTCGCATCGTCTGCCGGAGTTGTTCTGAACCGGTCGAGTTCGTTGAGTTGCCAAGTGGTCCCTTCTGGCGTTGCACCGACAACAAGCGCCACCGACAGCGAGTCGTGCGGAATCACCTGCGACTGCCAAAGATGCGGGCCGAGGTTCCCAAGAGAGCGCTGCGCAAGCTTGACAAAGAGTTTGGGCTCGACAGCGACGGCAAGCCGTCTCGAGCACCCGAAGCGGCGGTCGGCCGATAGTCGCCATCGTTCATTCGGGGCCTTCTTGAACACCATCAGCTCCCGGGAACGTCCTGGAGCCGAGGAACGGCGACGCCCGGTGCTTCACCCGAGTACGGCTGCTGCTGCGCGCAGGGCGGAACACTGAGTACCCGGCGGTCATCACAGCTCTGAGGAATAGCGCCGCTGCCGTAAACAACCGACCAGTCCGTTACGGCGCTACTCGCCTCCTTCAGAACTGGCACCGGGGATCTCGAACGAGATCGTCTCATCACCCTTCCGACACGAATCCACACCCGTCGATCCGTCGAAGGCCAATTCGCACTCATAACCGTCCGGTGCAGGCCCATGGAACTGGGCGCTTTGGTCCAGTGCGTCAAGAAAGGCGTAAGCCTGTTCGCAAGTAACGCCGATGGCCACGATCTCGGTGAAGCGACCTGTATCACTGCACGACGCTTTCTCGTCGGTGAGCGGGGAGGTGGGGGACTCGGCGTCCAGGTCTCCGTTGGAGGACGAGATTTGAAGATCCTTCTCAAGCGTCGCGTTTGGATCGGGGAAACCGATGTTGCGGGTGCCGCTCACACCAACAAACATCTGGCTTACGTCCACAAACTGAGGACTGGCTGACGAGTCATACGGCAGTACTTGATCAGACCTTGCCAAGATCATCGCGCGTGCATCCGAGGAGGACGGGCGCACGAAGATCACGCATGCGCCTGATGCGAAAGCGAGCTGGCGGGGCGGCTCGGGAATGGCTGGATTAGGAGCAGCAAGAACGGCTATCTCGGTCGGCACGTAGCTGTAGCGGAGGGTCGGCTCCAGCTCGTAGGAGCTTGGCCCGTACCGGTTCCACTCCCCAATGCACCGAGAGAGGTCTGGGTTCGCCTCGGCCTCCTGGCTGCCCCCGGCAGAAGCCTCGATTGTTGCTGTTGGTTGGTCGCTCAAGACCGGCATCGCATCGTCCTTGATCAAAGGCACGTCCACGGACTTGACCTGCCAAGCCGCGACTGCTCCGGCGACGAGAACAAGAATCGCCGCTGCAATCCCGATCCGTCGCCGGTGGCGCTCGGGCGAGGAGGGAGTTACGGGAGTGCGCAAGTCCTCTCCGGGACTGCCCACCGAGGCCGCAGATTCCGGTGTCACACTCTGATCAGGTTGAAGGTCTAGCCCGCATTGTCCGCAGAACCGAGTGCCTGTCACCGGCTGACCGCATCGCGGGCAGACAGTGGTGTCCCCCAGTTCCTCAGCCATGCTTCGCTGAGCATAGCCGCGAAGGCTTCGGAATGCGCGTGATAAAATGTATTGGTGTTGAGTCGAGTTATCGGATACATCAGATGCTCGACTCAGGAGCAGGGGGAT
>CAZAHQ010000523.1:0-3335 GCA_964484415.1 uncultured Acidobacteriota bacterium
GCGACGGCTCCTACAGCCGCGTGCTCGCCAAGCTCGCGAAAACCGATCTCCTGGCTGTAGGCGGCCAGTGAGATCCGCGTGATTTTGACCCGGCGGATGACAGGCAGAGTTGTGGGTGGATCGTCTGCGGTCAGGTGGATTTTCGTTGTCTCCAGGAGTCGGCGTCGACATCGATGACGTGGCAGTGCTCGGTGAAGCGATCGACGAGGGCGGCGACGCAAGCGGCGCCGGGAAAGATGGATCCCCACTGTTTGAAGGCGAGATTTGTGGTGATGATCGTGGATCGTTCCTGGTGTCTGCGGCTAATGATGTTGAAGAGCAGGTCAGCGGCGCGAGAATCGCATGGAAGATATCCGATTTCGTCGAGGATGAGCAGCGCGGGTGTGGTATAGCGGCGGAGTCGGCGTTCGAGCGCCGGTAACGATTCCTGCTTGAGGAGATCGGCGAGCGCGGTGGCGAGGGTTGTGAATCGGACCGAGTATCCGCGCTTGAGTGCTTCGAGGCCGAGATTCTGCGCCAGGGTGGTCTTGCCGACGCCACTCGGTCCACGCAGCAAGACATTGTATTTGCGGTCGATGAATTCAAGCCCCAAGAGCTGCTCGTAGAGTTCCCGGTCGACCTTGCGCGGATGAGCCCAATCGAATCGATCGAGGGTATTCATGCGGCCCAGTGTCGCGACCTTGGTGCGGCAAGCAAGGTTTCGGGCATCGCGCTCGCGGCGTTCGAGGGCGACAAGCTGTTCGAGGATTTCGACGGGCGAGAGCCGGCTTTTGGTGCCATGCGTGATGAGCGCCGAGAGTGCGTCGTTGGGAGTTCGAAACCCGAGCGTGCGAAGCGCACTGGACAAATCAGGTGTCACGCTGGACATCATAGTCCTCCAGTCGATGCGGGACGACGTCGTGATCGGGGATGTGGCGTGGGAGCACGATCTCGATGGGTACCGGCCTGCGGAGCGCCGAGCGTTGTTGCTCGCAGATCTGCTCCAGGGCGCCTGGATCGTGGAGATCCCGTGCGAGGATATCGTCCACGGCAGCAGTGAAGATGCTGACGCCGTACAGATCGAGTAGCCTCGTCGCGCGAGTTGTCATGTTGCCGAGATTGCGTCCGTGATCGACCCAGCGCTCGTAGAGTGCGTCAATTCCAGGACAAACCGCCCGCAGGCGGTCACGGCCTTTGAGATCCTGAGCGCGGCGTTTCTGGCGCAGGATCTCCGCGCGGTGCTCGGGACGCTCGACGAGCTGTCGTCGCCCCCAAGATCGTACGTGCTCGGCGACTTCACGCCCTTGATCCAGAAACCGGACGACAGCGTCATCTGCAACCAGCGTGAGTGTCGTGCCGGCATGTTCGGGCGGCACGGAATAAAGATTGGTGTCGAAGCGCACGGACGCGGTCTTGTCGCAGGCGACAGGTCGTACGACTGCTGCGGGGGGCGGTGTCGCCGGAAGCGCCAACAGCCTCGGGCGTTCGTCGTCGAAGACCTCCAGGACCGAGCGCTCCTGAAAGCGCGGATGCGGCCTTTGCATGGCGATCTCGCGGAGGAAGTGCTCGAGTTCACGATTTCCAGCCTCGAGATTCGTGATCGAGCGGCCGGCGAAGAATCGATCGCGGAGATAACGAATCGAGCGCTCGACCCGGCCTTTTTGATTCGCCTTGCCGACGGCGCAAAGCCGTGGCAGGGTGCAGTACGCACCCGCGAGCTCAAGCAGATCTGGATGAAAACGCACTGCATCGCCATGTCGCTCGAGTACGATTGTCTTGGGATTGTCGAAGAGCCACTGGCGCGTCGTGCCGCCAAAGTACGCCAGCGTGCGGATCATCGAGCGCCGGAGCGAATCGGCCGTCAAGTCGAAGACAAGCTCCGCGTAGAGCGCACGGGAGTACGACAGAATCGCGACAAATGCCCAGAGAGCTCGCTCGCCACCCTCCACCGGGACTCGGGACACGTACGCCCAATCGACCTGCATCTGCTCGCCAGGAAGCGGATCGAGCCGCAGGAAGGCTTCGTGCTTCGGCAAGGGCCGCACCCGCGCCACGTATCGACGCAGCGTGCGGACGCTGCCCCTGTACCCACGATCGCGCAGCATGTCGTGAAGACGCGTCGCACGCAGGCGTGGGTGGTGCTGGAGAGTCTCATCGATGAATTGACAATAGGGGAAGATCATCGACGGCATCGACAGCGGCGCGAGGCCCGAGCCGGAAGGCCGCGCCTTGCGGTCCAAGATACCGATCACGCGGCGCACGACATCGTGATGGATGCCGAGCTCGGCTGCGATCGTGCCGACCTTCCAGTGCTCGGCGTAGTGCAATCTGCGGATTTCGGCTTCGACCGCCGCCGTCACTGTCATGGCACGTACCGCAGCGCGAGATCGCGCAGATCACGGAAATCAGCGACGCCGCCGATACGCTCGGCGCCTGGCACTCGGCCGCGGTCGATGACCTCCACGTCGAAGTGCATCGTGCGATCGCCCAGCCCGAGTCCGTCGGTGAGCATCAAGGGCGACAAAAAAGCTTCGGACTCCGCACACAGCACAGCGCGGAGCGGCTCTTGGTGCCAAAGCGCCAGGCCCTCGAGCAGCGTCGACGCTGCCCAGCGATGCACATGATGCGGTGACCCGAGCTTCGCACGCAGAATCTCGTGCGGGCCACTCATCGCCAGAATGCGCGTCGACTCGTGCGTCGGCACCATGATCACTCGAATCGGCATGTCCATCGCCAGGGCTCCCGCGGATTGGATCCGGCTCGTCACCGACCGTCGGAGATGAACCGAAAACCGAAAACGCGGCAACAGTGCCGAAACCCACCGCCGCAGTGGAACCCTGATCCGTCACGCGCTGACTTTCACGCTGCCGATCCCGGTACGCTTGCTGCCGGTCTCGATGGTCAAGCCGGCCCGCTTCACTCTGCTGATGACGCGCATTGGCACGCCGGCAGCAGTGCCGCCGTGCCATCTGGCGACAAGCCACACTGCAATAAATTTGGCCGCGATCGCACTTCCGGCAAACGTAGAAGAGACTGAAGCAATGCCCACACTGGCCTTGACGAAGCACTTCGCCCACGGCGTCCGCTCCGGGGCGAACTCGCCGTGGCCTGTTGACGCCGACACCGCGCGGAGCGACACTCTTACCGGTCGGCGTCCGCTGTCGACTCGGGGGCTCGGGTGGTCTAGACCCGAGCCCTCACCTTTCGGGGCCCGCTCCCTCTCTCGCCTATACCACACCACCCCGCCCAGGACCCCGGACCCACCATCGCGTCACAATTACGCGGAAATACCTGGCCGTTCACAAGCGACAGAGGCAGCGGTTTGGAGGGTTCCACGGACATTCTTCAGATACCCT
>CAZAHQ010000524.1:0-3332 GCA_964484415.1 uncultured Acidobacteriota bacterium
TTTTCAGCGGCGATGGCGAGCGCGATGCGGCCGTCGGCAGCAGGCGCGACCAGTTGATAGCTCCCGTCCGCGTGGCGCCGCTCGACGCGTGCCGATGTCAACGGTTCCCCGGCTCTCGAAGTGATCGTCAACGTACAACTGGGGGCAGGAGCCTCAACCGCGGGAGTCGGGTCAGTCACGAAGCCCAACAAAAACAGCGCCGCCAGACGGTACCGCAGCATTGCGCGCCTCCGAACGATAGGCAGGTAGTAGGCGACTCGAGCAGCCCCATGTCAACCGCGCACGTGGCACCAGAACGGATCGCCAGCGCGACGATCGCAGCCAGAGGACCTTGAACTCGATTCAGGGTCTCGCCTGAACCCCGCGCAGCACCTCAATCATGTGAATCGGCCGTCGACAGCGAGCGCGGCGCTGGTCTGCGCCACTCCCATTGGGCTTGAACACATGTTCGGAATTGGAGAGTCGTGGGCGAAGGCGAGGCGCTGCAGACTCCGCTCGCCGATCGTGCAGGAGAAAGATATCCAGGCGTACGCGCCCGTCGTCCCCTGCGGCAGACTCACTGGGATTCCAGCAAGCGTACTCATGCCAATACCCGAAGATCTTGCGTGCCCTCACACCGTTGCCTGCGAGAAACCTGCTTCTCAATCCCTGGAATGACGCTCGCTGCACGAGTTGCCGTTCTGCGCGCATCTTCGATTAGGCAATCCTTGCGGAAAGGTGCGCATTGCGTTGGGCCGGTCATTGGACCTGTCCTTCACCAAGGGCTTGGTGAACTGCCCGACGGCGCTCGGTCCCGACGCAGCCAAGATGGGCTTCGAGCCCAAGCCTCGCCCGATCACACGCGATCAAGCAACGCACGGCATCGCGGCGAGGGCGAGCTGATGGCGTGCGTGATCCGGCGGACCGATCGGTCACGATCGGCCCGTCGTTGAGCGTTATCAGACGTCTTCTGGTTACGGCTGCTGTGTCTCGATCTGCCGCAGTTGTTTCAACATCAGGTTGGCACTCGCTTCGGCCGAGCCATCGCCGGTCAACGCCACGGCGACGAATGCCTGCTCCGCCGGTGCATAAGCAACGAGTGCCTTCGCCCCAGGGGTACCGCCGCTGTGACCCAACCAAGTGATGTGTCGTGGGCCGTCTGGAATTGCGTAGAGCATGACGCCACGTCCGTAGTAGGTGCCGGCGTCGAACATCGGGTAGAGCCGTTCGAACAGACGCCCCATCGATTCGGGCTTCAGCAGTCTGCCGCCGAGCAGCGCCTGCCAGTAGCTGAGCATCTCGTCGGCAGTTCCCACGATGTTGCCGGCGGCATAGCCCCAGCTCGGTTGGTGCACCGGCTGCGACCCGTCACTCGGCGTCAATGCGGCGACATCTGTAGGCCGCGCCTCCGGAGCGAGTGACTCGAGCGACGTCAAGGCGAGCGGCGCAAGAATCCGAACTCGAACCACTTCGTGGTACGGCTTCTGCTCGATCGCTTCGATGATTTGCCCAAGCAACGCGTAGCCGGTGTTGGAGTAGCGCCACCGCTCGCCAGGACAGAACAGCGCGCCGTGCTTGGCGGCTACCGCGATGTTCTCAGCCGGTGTACGGTAACGCGGCGTCGCGCGAAGCTTGGTGTCCTCGTTGTAGCTGAACGCTCCGGCAGTGTGCTGCAACAGGTGATCGATTGTGATTGCGGCCGCATTCGGAAATCGCGGAAACCAGCGAGAGAGTGGGTCGCCGAGCGTCAGCTTCCCTTCCTCCACGAGCTGCAGCATCACAACTGCAGTGAACGACTTCCCGACGCTGGCCCAGTAGAGCCGCTGCGTAGAAACGGCTCCGTCCACGCTGCGAGTCGTCGACCAACGCAGGTGCGCGTTGGCAACCGCCACACTCATCAGCGGCGCTTTCGTTGCCGACTGCGCGGTCCGCAGCGCGGTCAGTAGTTGGGCCGCGTTGATGTCGTCGATCTCCGAGCCGAGCTTCAGGTCCGATGGAGGCAGCGCGACAGGCCCAGTGTAGAGCGCTCCACCGACGTAAGGCCGCGCGGTGTCACAGTGGATCGGGCGCTCTTCGGCCGCGTGCAACGTCGCCGCCGTCGATACCAGCAAAATAGAAAACACCAACACTCTCACGATGATCACGCTCCTCAACGACCGCGTGTCGTTGTACCGGCGAATCGCTGCAGTGTCCACCGCGCGCTTCTTTGACTCGATCTGGCGCTTGTCGTTGGGCGAGACCTGCCGTGCCCGTCATCGGCGCGGGCGGTGCGCAACGGCCCACCAGCGCGCGCCGAAGCCAGGCGCCGGGAGCGAGGGTTTGACTCGCAACGCACTGGCCCTCGCAGTTCTGGAGGATGGCGATAGCGAGGGCGTAGCGACGCGCAACCCTCCGAACCGCCACGATCCGTTGAGCGCGCCTTCCTTCCCAGGCGATCCGTGGACCCCGCGAGGACTAATTGTCGCTCCGATGCGTGTGAGCCATCCCGAAGGCGACGCCGCGACGGCTGCTTCGCATCACCGCACCGGAACGAGTGATCCATTGCGAGCAGTCAACGGCCTTGCTACCGGAGCCCCAACCCCGTTAGGCTTCGCCGCTGGCTGCGGGGAGTTTCGAATGATCCTGAAAATGCTCTACATCGGCTGCGCGGCGTTGGGTCTGATGACACTGCTGTTGCAGCTCGCGCTTTCGATCTTCGGTGTCGGCGATCATGACGGCGCGGACGGCTCGACCGACATGCACGGTGAGATCCACGATGGGAGCGGGTTCAGTTTGTTCTCGGTACGCGCGGTCGCCGCGTTCCTCGCCTTTTTCGGATTGACCGGTTGGTGGTCGACAGCGTCCGGTTTCTCCGCAGTACAAGGTGCGGGACTGTCGCTCCTCTCCGGGCTCGTCGTGATGGCAGCGGTAGCTTGGCTTGTGAGCCAGCAAAAACGCCTCAACGTGGAAGGGAATGTCGATCCACGCAATGCCGTCGGTGAGACGGCATCGGTCTACCTGCGGGTGCCGGAGCGAGGAGGCGGACATGGAAAGATCCAGGTGAAGGTGCAGGGACGGACCGTAGAGCTGTCGGCTATCAGCAGTGGTGAGGCGATTCCCACCGGCGCGATCGTCAAGGTGCTGCGGTTGGTTACTCCCGACACCGTCGAGATCGCACCTATCGCCACGAACGAAGGAGATCGCTGAAATGATGACCGCCCCGCTCGCGCAGTCAGGCCCACTCACAGCAATCATTCCGGTGCTGATGGCGCTTACGCTGGTCGTGATCGCATTCAGCTTCGTGATGGTCTTGGTGCGGCGCTACAAGCGCTGCCCCTCCAACCGCATCCTGGTCGTCTACGGCCGGGTGGGCG
>CAZAHQ010000525.1:0-3331 GCA_964484415.1 uncultured Acidobacteriota bacterium
CGATTACCGAATCGGTGAAGTCGCGATCCGGGTCGAGGCGACAGCCGAACGCGGCATGGCGACGATCTGGGATGCCGACGTGTTGATCTGGGCCGCTTCTCAGCTGGTCGAAGCGCGCGACAAGGGCTTGCGCACGTCGCGGCTGATGGGCGCCACGCCCTACGAAATCCTCACCTTCATCGGTCGCGGGACGTCGGTCCGCGACTATCAGCGCCTCAAGTCGGCGCTCGACCGGCTGCAGTCGACGACGGTCGCAACGACACTGCGGCAGCCCACAGAGCGGCGCATGCACCGCTTCTCCTGGGTCAACGAGTGGAAAGAGCGCGCCGATGCTCACGGGCGTCCGTTGGGCATCGAGCTCATCATACCCGATTGGCTTTATACGGCCCTCCGCAACGATACGCTCGTGCTGACAATCGACCCGGCGTATTTCCGTATGACCGGCGGCCTCGAGCGCTGGCTCTACCGTATCGTGCGCAAGCATGCAGGCCGGCAGCCCGGCGGCTGGTGCTTCGAGATCTCGCACCTCCATCTCAAGTCCGGCAGCCTGTCACCCCTCAAGCGCTTCGCCTTTGAGCTGCGCGACATCGCTCGCCGCCAGCCGCTGCCCGGCTTTCGGCTCGCGATGGACGTGAGTCGGTTCGGGCGCCAGCTCCTCACCTTCAAGCCGATCGAGAACGACCCGGCAGCGCGCGTGCTGCGCCAGCGCAGCTTGTCCACAGGTCCTGTGAATAAGTCTGGGGATAAGCTGTGAATACGCTCGTGCTATCGGGAACCGCACCCCTCGTGCCATCAGGAACCCGATCCTCGTGCTATCGGGAACCAAAATCCGGCTTACCGCCAACAGCAAAAAGAAAATTCGGCGATTCTAACTTCTCTAACAGAGAATCTAACCTTGTTAGAAAGCGACTCGGTCGCGCGCCGACGACAAATCCGATCATCTCGCTGATTTGCCTGCAGGCGAGCAGCAACAAACATTTCTGCAGATCAGATTTCACTGAAGATCCGGCCAGTACTCCGCCCTCTCGGCCCCACGATCCGAACACACGGGTTTCGACGCCCGAACCGAGTGCGTCGATCGATGGCGCCAAGACTGATCCATTCACCCCGCGACTGACGATCGGCGTCACAACCGAGCTTTGCACCCGCAGCAGGATCGCAGCGTTCCAACGCGGCATCGCCGTGCTCGGCGACCTCCTGTGCCGCAAGTTCCCTGCCAATGCCGGAGACAGCCCGTGAGCGAGCTTACTCGTGTCGAGCTCTTGTGGCTCAAGAAGCGCATCGAAAACTGGATCCGCTTCGGCCGCATTGCAGAGGTCCATGTGATTGACCAGCAGCGGCGCATCGTCTCGTTTGCCCCAGGCAGCATCTTTGCATTCGTCCGCTGGGCATCGAACGACTTCGGTACGCTCGTCTCCCGCATCGACATTCTGCGGGCCGTTGGGCCTGGCGAGCGCTACTCGACCGTGCCATGCGTGCGCCCGGGCGGAGAGAGCCTGCTGCGCCTCGCCAGTTGGGCAAAGGTCGAGAAGGTTTTGCAGGCGATCGACGCTGTCGAGGCGCTCGGGATCGACCCGGCGGACGCCGCCCCGGAGCACTGGCGGCACATCCACAACCGTCTGTCTGTCGGCGAGCGACCGCGGCCCTACACGCGCAGCCGTCATCAGGCCTGGCTGCACAGACAGAAAGTCTCGTCATGACAAGCCGCCTGCCAACGCTGCTCGTAATGGCGACCGCCGTCACCGTCGTGACGTCCACCATGGGAGCGAAGCCCGTGCCACGTTTCGTGTGGAACGCATCAGAAAGCGTGCCGATCGGGCTCTACACCGTGCATCCGGCTGTTAGGCTTGCCGTTACGAATCTTGTCGTCGCCATGCCGCCGCAACCGCTCGCGGCCTTTCTCGCGGAGCGCCGTTACCTGCCGATCGGCGTGCCGCTGATCAAGCGCATCCTGGCGCTCCCGGGCCAGTCCGTGTGCCGCAGCGGCCTGCTCATCAGCATCGATGGAATCGAGATGGGCGCGGCCCTCGAGCACGATCGGTATGGCCGCGCGCTGCCCACCTGGCAGGGCTGTCGAGTCATCGCAGAAGGTGAGGTGTTCCTCATGAACTGGGACGAGCCGCGATCGCTCGACAGCCGTTACTTCGGTCCGGTTCCCCTGTCAGCCATCGTCGGCCGGGCCGAACCAGTATGGACCTTCGAGGAGGAATGATCATGCTTGCTCCCCAAAACCCCGCAGGGTCCTCCGATCGATCACGGGCCGCGCCTTTCACCCTTCGCGGCCAACTTCCAATAGACCGCCGCGCGCAATGGCCGTCGAGGACATGCCCTCCGATCACCAGAACAGCGAGCCGGCGCGCAATTGGGCAGCCTGCGCCGGACACCCGCAAGGACATCGGCGTCCCGGTCCGCGAGATGACGCTTCAACTGCGATCGGAGTAAACCTTCATGGACCTCGTGACCCTGATCGCCGCCTGCGCGCTCAGCGTTGAGCCGAAGGTGATGCACGCGCTGATCTGGGAGCAATCGGGGGCCGAACCGTGGTCGTTCTCCGTGCCGGGCGAGAGCCTGCCCCGCGTGCTTTCGACGATCCAGGACGCAGTCCGCGAAGCGAGGGCAGCACGCCCCGAAGGCGGTCGTATCCGCGTCGGCCTGACCGGACTGTCGACAACTGCGCGATCGGCAACTGCTGCGATCTTCGCGCCGTGCCCGAATATCACGCTGGCTGCACGGCAGATCAGCAGGTTTGTCGACCGCTGCAAGGCAGCGTCGAAGGCCGAGCCGATCTATTGCGCAATCGCCGCTTATCGTGGCTCATGGGACCGGCCAAACGCCGGATTCGCGGATGCCGTTCGAGCAACCGTCGAGAAGGGTAATGCGCCGAACTTCGATATGCCGAAAGATGCGTATTTCGATCCCAACGACCTCGCGTCCGAGACCCTGACTCGCGACCCATATGCTGCTCCGACCGCGCCCGAATTGACGTCCGTTGACCCCGCGCGTGTTTGGTCGAGTGCGTTGTTTCCTGCAAAGCCAGCGAAGCCGGACAACACATCGGCTGATATGCAGAACCACGATCGCGACCCCAAGGAAAAGCAGTCGTCTGCTCCTGGACGTGCAACGCTCACAACACCAAAACCACCGGCTGACAATCTCTTTGTGCCGAGATCATCCGACCGGAGATGATGATGGCTCGTTTGATCGTCCGTCGTGGAATGGCGCATATTCTCGTACGTTTGGTAGTGAGGCCAGCGGTGGGAGATCAACCGACCGATGGAGGGCAAGATAAAAACCGCGAGGTGCGGTGCGGTCGGTCGGTGGAAGAACGAAG
>CAZAHQ010000526.1:0-3325 GCA_964484415.1 uncultured Acidobacteriota bacterium
CATCACCAGCTGTGTCGTGACCCATCTGTACGGGCGAGCGCTCGACGCAAACCTGATCGCACTCTCCAACCTCACGGCGCTCCTCGGTTCGGCCTTGGTTGCGGCCGGTCTCGTCTGGATCGTGCTCGCGCGAACATCGATCAGGCGAGATGTGCCCCTTTAGGAATCTCCACGATTCCACCATCGCTGACCGTAAAGCGAGATCGATCGCGTTCCAGGTCGACACCGATCTGCAATCCCGCTGGAACCACCACATCCTTGTCGATGATCGCGCGCTGCACGACCGCATGACGGCCGATCTGTACACGGTCCATCAGGATGCTGTCACTGACGCGCGACCATGAGTTGATGCGCACACCGGAGCCGATGACAGAGCGTTCGACGTGTCCTCCGCTGATGATCGCTCCCGGACAAACCAGAGAATCGAGTGCCTGACCGATGCGTCCCTCCTCGCCTCCGGCAAACACGAACTTCGAGGGAGGAGCCTGTGCTGGAGCGCTGCGAATCGGCCAAAGCGGATCGTAGAGGTTGAACTGAGGCGTCACCGAGACCAGGTCCATCGTCGCTTCGTAGAACGCATCGAGTGTGCCGATGTCGCGCCAGTACGGAAGGCCGACGTGACCGGCGCGAGCGCCTGCTTCATGAAATCGATGGGCCACGACGGTGGCGCCGGTTTGGACCAGCCACGGCAGTACGTCGTGTCCGAAGTCTCGTTTGGATCCGTCTCGCGCGACATCGACCAACAGTGACTGACGCAGGATTTCGGACTTGAACAGATAAACGCCCATGTTCGCGACGACTTCAGGGCCGGATGGATCGATGTCCTTGGGCTTCTCGCGAAAACCCCGAATCGTTCCCGAAGCGTCGGCGTCGACGATGCCGAAGCGCGAGGCTTCGCTGGCAGGCACCGGCATGACCGCCATCGTGATGTCGGCGTTTCGGTCGACGTGCTCGGCCACCATCTCGCGATAATCCATTCGGTAGATGTGATCGCCGGACAGAATCAGCGCGTGTTCGGGCCGCTCATCGTCGAGCGTGTAGAGGTTTTGGTAGATCGCATCGGCGGTACCCAGATACCACGTATCGCCCACGCGCAGTTGCGGCGGGATCGACGAGATGAACTCACCCAGTTCCGGACTGAAGATGTTCCAGCCATAGCGTATGTGCGCGTCGAGCGAGGCGCCCTTGTACTGCGTGATCAGAAAGACCCGTCGCAGTCCCGAGTTGAGCACGTTGGAGAGTGTGAAATCGATGATGCGATAACTACCACCGAACGGTACGGCTGGCTTGGAACGGTCTCGCGTGAGCGGCGACAACCGTTCGCCGCGACCGCCCGCCAAGACGTAGACCAGCACCCGCTTCAGCAGATCAGGATGCAGACCGCTCTGATGACTCGTACGCGTCTCCATCGTCACCCTCGTTCCGGACCGGGAGTATACGGACCCGCGGCAGGTAGCGGGCGCGGCTGCTAGACTCTCGCCCCGAATTCGCGATCCCGGAGGTTTCTGATGCCGAACGGCTTGTGGCGTGTCCCCGCCCCCGTCAACGAACCGGTTTTGAGCTATGCGCCGCGCACCAAAGAACGTGCCGCGTTGAAGCAAGCGTTGAGCGACATGACATCCGACGTACTCGAGATCCCCTGCGTGATTGGCGATCGCGAGGTTCGCACCGGGCGTATCGTCGAGCAGCGAGTTCCACATCGCCACCGGCATGTTCTGGCCCGCGTCCACATGGCCGGGCCGCGCGAGATCGTGGCAGCGGTCAAGGCCGCTCGCGAGGCCTGGGAGTCGTGGTCTCGCACGCCGTGGGAGGCTCGCGCCGCGATCTTCTTGCGCGCGGCGGAGATCCTCGCCGGGCCGATGCGACAAAGATCGAATGCCGCCACCATGCTCGGCCAAAGCAAAACCGCGCATCAGGCCGAGATCGACAGCGCCTGCGAGATGATCGATTTTTGGCGCTTCAATCCGCACTTCATGCAGCAGATCTACGCCGATCAACCGATCTCGCCGGCCGGCACGTGGAATTCACTCGAGTACCGGCCGCTCGAAGGGTTCGTCTTGGCGATCACGCCGTTCAACTTCAGTTCGATCGGCGGCAATCTGCCGAGTGCACCGGCGCTGATGGGCAACGTCGCACTGTGGAAGCCGGCGACCACCTCGGTAGCATCGAACTACGTCCTGTTTCAGGTGCTTCAGCAGGCCGGGCTACCACCCGGAGTGATCAACTTCCTCCCCTCGGCGGGCAGCGAGATCGGGCCGATCGCACTCTCCCAACCCGACCTCGCGGGTGTGCACTTCACCGGGTCGACCAGCACCTTTCACTCGATCTGGGAGACGGTCGGATCGAACATCCGCAACTACCACGGCTACCCTCGACTGGTCGGTGAAACGGGCGGAAAAGATTTCATCTTCGTGCATGCATCGGCCGAGGCCGGCGAGGTTGCCACCGCGCTCGTGCGCGGCGCGTTCGAGTATCAGGGCCAGAAGTGTTCCGCGGCGAGCCGCGCCTATTTGCCTCAGTCGTTGTGGGTGAAGATTCGCAAGGAGATGAAATCCCAACTGGCTGAGATCAAGACCGGTGATGTCGCAGACTTCACCAACTTCATGGGTGCCATCATCGACAAAGCTTCGTTTCAAAAGCTGAGCGGGGCGATTGTGCAGGCCAAACGCTCCTCGGCATGCACGATCGTGGCCGGCGGGGGCTGCGATGCGCGCACGGGATGGTTCATCGAGCCCACCGTCATCGAGGTGAAGGATCCCAAGCACCGTTTGATGAAGGAAGAGCTTTTCGGGCCGGTCTTGACCGTCTACGTCTACCCCGATCGAGAGTTGGAGTCGACACTCGAGTTGTGTCGCTCGACCAGCAACTATGCGTTGACCGGCGCTATCTTTGCGCGAGATCGGCGCGTGATTCAGGCTCTTTCCAATTCTCTTCGCAACGCGGCCGGGAACTTCTACATCAATGACAAGTGCACCGGAGCGGTGGTGGGACAACAACCGTTTGGAGGTGCGCGCGCCTCCGGCACCAACGACAAAGCAGGGTCTTTGCTCAATCTGATCCGCTGGACCTCGCCGCGCGCGATCAAGGAGACGTTCGTCCCGCCGTCGCATTTCTCCTATCCGTTCCTGCAACCGGGTGAGTGAGCACGAGGTCGTCGTGAATCCGATTCGAACTTCCAACCACGTTGCCAACGTCACGTATGCAGTTCGAGATGTGGTCGTGTGGGCACAGCAAGCGGCCGCCGCCGGTCGAACCTTGATCCCACTCAACATCGGCGATCCCTGTCTGTTCGACTTCAAGACACCAGAACACGTGATCGAGGCGA